>JBBQOA010000079.1:0-11447 GCA_038330465.1 Pyrinomonadales bacterium | reverse complement strand
GGCAGATTCGGCAGTTTCGATTTCGGCGTCGGCAGTGTTTCGACGGGTTTTGATGCCGCGTGTGTCCCATTTTGAGCGTGTCCGTTGACCGGAAATTCGATTTTCGGCTTGCCGTTGCCGTTTGTTTCTTTAATTTCGGCGGTCAGCGGCTTAATCTGAAGAATCGGCTCGGCAAACGGTTTGGCGACCGGCGCGTTTCTTTCAGCGGCAATCTTGTTTTCCTTTTTTTCGGCGGCGGCTTCATTTTCGGCAACGGTTTGATAAACATTAATGATTCCGCCTGGTTCGCGCGAACGGATCAAAATTCTCTGCAAGGCTTCGTCGCCATCGGCAATGCGTCCGGCGATCTGGTCGTATTCGCGCACTTTCAGTTGATTTTCCGCCGTCAAATAAACATCCGCTTCATAGCCGCTCAGTTCGATCCGCACTTGCCCGACAAATTGGCGGCGGCGCAAATATTTGATGAGCGCCGACAAATTGACGAATGAAGTATCTAAATTTTCGTGGATCGGACGATTTTTCATTGTTGTTAAAAACGAAAGTTTTTTTGGAACGCGAAATTAATAAAGCTTGTTTTCGAGAGTGATTCAAGATGATTTTATACTCTCCCGAATAAAAAATGTCTAATATCGCACAATTTCCATTGCATCTTTTGAAAAATTCGTTCAAAATTCGCAAACAAAAGCATTTTTAACAAATTCAGGCGCTTCCACAAACGTCAAAATCTAAAGTCATAAAAATTGAAAACTATGAATCTATTTCGGACAAAATCTATTACGAGAATTCAGGAAGATGCCGCGACCGGTCTAACCGACGCGGAAAATGTCGGCGGACTGCGCCGCACGCTCGGACAATTTGATCTAACTTTAATGGGAATTGCCGCGATTGTCGGCGCGGGAATTTTCGCGATGGTCGGAAAAGCCTCATACGACGGCGGACCCGGCGTAATTTTTCTATTTATATTTACGGCAATCGCCTGCGCTTTTTCCGCGCTTTGTTACGCGGAATTTGCTTCGCGGATTCCCGTCGCGGGTTCGGCTTACACATATTCTTACGCGAGTTTGGGCGAGCTTGTCGCGTGGATCATCGGTTGGGATCTGATCGTCGAATACGCGATCGGAAACATTGCCGTCGCGATCTCCTGGAGCGATTATTTTACCGGTCTGCTGAAAGGCTACAACATTATCATTCCCGAATATTTCACAATGGATTTTCTGACGGCAAAAAAAGGTTTTGCCGCCGTGTCGGATGCCGTCAGCAACGGCGCGACGTTTGATAGTTTGAAAGCGGCTTGTGACGCAACCGAGGCGACGATCAATTGCGCTCAGGTCGATGCTTACACGGCTTGGGCAAGCGCGCCGCAAATCGCCGGCATTCATATGGTGATGGATTTGCCCGCGCTTTTGATCACATTCAGTATTACGGCGCTGGTTTTTATCGGCATTCGCGAATCGAAGATCGCCGGAAACGCGATGACGATTTTGAAGATCGGCATTATTCTGATGGTCATTTTCCTCGGACTTTTCTATGTTAATCCGGCAAACTGGTCGCCGTTCACGCCAAACGGTTTCACGGGCGTGATGAAAGGCGTTTCGGCAGTTTTCTTTGCGTATATCGGTTTCGACGCGCTTTCGACGACCGCCGAAGAATGCAAGAATCCGCGCAAAGATTTGCCGCGGGCGATGATTTATTCGCTCGTCATTTGCACGATTTTGTATTGCGCGCTGGCACTCGTTTTGACCGGTATGGTCAGTTATACAAAACTCAATGTCGGCGATCCGCTGGCGTTTGTTTTCACGCAGCCGAATAGTGATTTGCCGTGGGTCGCCGGAATTATTGCGATCAGCGCGGTGATTGCGTTGGCAACGGTTTTTCTTGTTTTTCAAATCGGTCAGCCGCGTTTATGGATGGCGATGAGCCGCGACGGATTGCTACCGAAAAAGTTTTCGTCGATTCACCCGAAATTTCATACGCCGTGGTTTGCAACGATCATTACGGGGTTTGTCGTCGCGATTCCGGCACTCTTTATGAACCTGACGGAAGTGACGGATCTGGCGAGCATCGGAACGCTTTTCGCGTTTGTTGTCGTGTGCGCCGGAGTTTTGTTCAAGGACGAAGAATTCGGGCGCAAAGATCGTTTTGTTCCGTATATCAACGGACGATTTATCATTCCCGCACTGCTTCTAATCGTTTTCGGGTTGCTTTACTGGCTTAATCCCGAAGGAATTTCGGGATTTTTCAAAATTGAACCGGTCGCCGGCGAAACGGCATTCGGAGCTTTCAGTCATAAGATCCCGTTGATCTTTTTCATCATTCTCAGTGTGATTATCGCAATTGTTTCGATCATCAAACGTTTGACGCTGATTCCGGTTCTCGGCTTGCTGTTATGCACGTATCTGATGACCGAACTCGGCGTGACGAATTGGCTGCGGTTCGCCGTCTGGCTTTTATTCGGGTTAGCGATCTATTTCGGTTACGGTTACGTTCACAGCCATCTCGGCGCGGAAGAAGGACGCACGCAAAAGCTGAATTCGAATCTGATGATTGCTTCGTTCGGATTTCTGTTCGCCGGTTTGGGATTGGCGTTTTCGGCGTTTACTTTTGTGTCCGACCTGCTGATCTATTTTTTCGAGAATTTGAGCAAGGAAACGGTCTCATTTCTTGAACTCGGATTGTTTTTAATCGGGTTGATCGGCGCCGTTACGGGGTTGGTTTTGGAACGAGGCAGAAAGCCTGAAACGAAAGTCTAAATACTTTACAAATCTTTACATACAAAGCATAACCAAAAGAAGTTTCCGTGCGTCTTATACACGGAAACTTTTCTATTTTTGAAGGAGATATAATGAAAAAGACAATCTTTTTAACGGCAATATTTTGCCTGTTGGCGATTTCGGCTTTGGCACAGGACAAAAAAGCCGATTTTTCGGGTAATTGGACGCTCGATGTGAGCAAATCTAAACTCGATGAAAGAATGCGTGTCGAATCGATGACGATGACGGTCGCGCAGACCGACAAAGACATCAAGGTTGAAACCGTGACCAAAAGAATGCCTCCGCCGGACGGCGCGGTTCAGGGCGGCGGCGGACAGGGCGGCGGCAATGGACGCGGCGGCGGAATGGGACGCGGCGGAATGGGCGGCGGCGATATGACGACCACTTACACGCTCGACGGTAAGGAATCGAGTATGGAAGTCGAAGGTCCGCAGGGCAAAATGCCGGTTAAATTAAAAGCCGAGGTCGAAAAGGACGGCAAACTGAAATTGTCATCGACACGCACTTTCAGCACGCAGATGGGCGAAATGTCGATGACCACGAAAGAAACGTGGACGCTCTCGGACGAAGGAAAAACTTTGACCGTCAAACGCAGCACGGAAACGCCCCGCGGCGCAAATACTTCGGAAATGGTTTTCACAAAGAACTAAATTCAGCTAAAAAGATTAAACCTAAAAAAGGGCGAGCATTTCGGCGTTTGCCCTTTTTAAGATTTATCGCGAATATTCCGGTTTTATCTGCCGTCGCCGCTGCCGTTACCTGTTCCGATGCCTTGCGGTTGTTCTCTTTCGACGAGTTTTGGAATATTTTTCAGCCCGAGATCCTTGCGCAGTTTTTCGGCAACTTTCCGGTCTATGTAGTAAAGCGTCACATATTGATCCATAACATCTTCTTTTGTGCCGACCTGATTCAGACAAACCGCGTAATTATAGCGGGCGTCCGCGTCGTTCGGTTCGATTTCGGTGGCGTTACGAAAAGCCGCAACTGCCGGATAATACTGATTCAATCCTTTGTAGGCTTTCCCGAGATTGAACTGGGCTTCAAATGAACCCGGGTCTTTGGAATTTATATCGCTGAATATTTTCCGCGCATCTTCGAAATAGCTCATTTTCAAGTAATCCAATCCGATCGAGAATTTGGCGTCCGCATTATTTGCGTCGAGCGCCAGCACGCGATTCAGATAAATGACCGAATCCCTATATTTTTTTTGATTGTAAAGCACCTCGCCGAGTTTGTTGAGAATCTGCAGATCGTTGGGCGCGAGTTTTATGGCAAGCTGCAATCTTTGTTCGGCTTTTTGATAATTTTTTTCGGCGCTGACAATTTTGTTGGCGCGTTCGAGTAATTGCCGGGCGCCCGAACTTTTTTGCGAATCCGTCAATGCTTCGATCTCCTTGTCGGTCAAATTGTCGGGAACGTTGTAGGCATAAACATTCACAGGTTCCCTTTTTATTGCGAGATCCGGAACCGCTTTGACTCTGGTTCCGTCCGGTAAAACTCGTTCTGTTGCGTCCGATGAAAACCTCGGTTGCGGAGGTTTTGAGCTTGAAAAAGCGTTTCCGAACATCGGAATAAGCGTCGTGATGAGAATCAAAACGATGATCGGCAGCGCGATGTTGCCGGATGCCGACAGATCGCTTTCGCTTTGGACGAGATGCTGCGCGGCGGCGGCGGCTTTGCTTGAAAGAAGTTGTTGGCGCTGCTGCAAAAAGGTCGAACCCGAACGCAGACTGACGAGCAGATTTTCGATCTCGCGTTCGATCCTGCCGCGTTTTTCGGCAAAATCGCCGGTTAATCTTTGCTGATCGGCTTCGGGAATTTCGGTATTAGGATCATAAACAAACCCGCGCTCCAGATTTTTGCGCCATTCAAGGATTTTTTCCTTGATTTCGTTATGAATCGGCGGCAGCGAACCGAGACGCTTTCCGTCAACGTCCGCCGCTGTCCGGGTGCCGAAGCCGATCACCAAATCGAGATCTTTTTGCTGCAATTCCGCAATTTGCAAATCGCCGAGCTTGAACGAAGAAAGATAAACTTCCAGCTTGTATTGAAAAACCTCGGCGCGCAAAAGTTTGACCTTTTCGCGGCTTTCCTGTTGAAGTCGCTGATGCTCGGAAATTCTTTGTTTGATGAGCGAAAGGTCATTGTTCAGCCGCGGAACGGTATCGAGGTCAGACCATTCGTTTTCGATTTGATTCCAATCCCGCCGCGCTTTTTCAAGCCGTGCTTCGAGCTCGCCTTTATTGGTTTTGCCGGAACTGTTGAGCACGACGATAAAACCGGTCATCAAAAGCGCGCCGATAAAAAATCCGGCTCCGGGACCCGCGATCGCCGTCAGAAAGATCACGACGCAGAATTGCAAAACAGCGAGCATGATAAAGCGCGAAAGATTTTCGCGCCGCGTCGCTTCGGCTTCGGGCGAGGGCGGCGGCAGCGTGATCGGCTTCGGCGGTTTAGCGGGCAGATTTTGCGGAATGGCAAGACTTGTTATGAGATTTTCGACCGTGAAAATATTGAATTGTTCATCACCCGCCGCGCTCGCCGCGTTGACGAACGGAAAGAGCATCAAACCCGTTTTCGATTCGAGATCGCACCACGGACAAGCGTGTAGATCCTGAAAATAAAAATGCCCGATGTGCAGACCGCATTGTTTCAGCGAATCCGAGAGGTCTTCGAGCGCTTCGATCCATTCACGCGGTTCGGGGCGGTCATCGGTCAAAAAAGCGCGTTCGAACATCGTCGCCAGACGCGGCGTGACGGCAGACAAGGAAAGCGTTCCGGGCGGTTGTTTGACGCGCCACAGATGGGCGTCTGCGCCGTAGGCAAAACGGCGTTCGCGGATACAATCTTCGAGCGATTTATCTTCGTCGCCGAGATAATTTCCGGAAAACGGATGACGCCCGAGAAAAAGTAGTTGAAAAATAATGACGGCAAGCCCGAAATTATCGTGCATCGGAATTCTTTCGACTTCGCTCAGATCGACGCCTTGCAGTTCGGGCGCGAGATGCGTCGCGACGCCGACCTCGCAGCGGTAGCGAAAATCGCCGCGGCTGATACTGTAACTGTCGCAATCGATCATTTTCACCGTGCCATCGCGCAGCACGACGCAGTTGCCGTGATTGACATCGCCCATCACATGATTGTTTTTGTGAAGATTGTAAAAAGCGCGGGCGACGTTCGCCGCCGTGTGGACGAGAAATTGCCAGGTTGCTTCGGGAAAATGAACGCGGCGGCTTTTTAAGCTGTAAAGCTCGTGAATTTCCTTCGCCTTGACGTTCGGCATCAGAAAACCGACCGTCTTGCCGTCGGGCGCGTCGTGCAGAGTGTCAACGATCCACGCCGCGACCTTCAAAAGCTGGTCGTTTTTGTTTTCCGCCATCCAGCGCAGTTTTTCGGTTTTTTCCGCGTCAACGGGAGCGTGATAGATCTTGGCGACGAGCGCGGGATCGTTCGGACAGAAAAAAACCGTGCCTTCGCCGCCGCGTCCGATCTGGTCGGTGAAAACGTAAGATTGACCCTGACTGTCATAAAATGTCGGCATAGCTTTTAAACCTCAAAGCAAAACAAATTATTTCCCCGCAATTTATACTTCGAAATAACTGACGCTGATCGCCGAATTACAAAATTATCATCTTTCAGTTATCAGTTTTCAGCTATTTCGAATGTAAAATGTTCATTACAAACATTATCCGATGACCGAAGCCGTTTTCGCGGCGGCGCGCGAAGCCAGAATGATCGTTTTGTCGTCGTCGGTTTTCTCGTTGAGCTTCGGGCTGCTGAGAAAATTTTCGAGCTTTTCGTTCAAGCCGTTCGGCGCGCTGCCATTTCTGAGCGGTGCGATCATCGGCATCAGAAAAGGTTCGTGCGGCTGATTTGTTTGGTAATCGACGGCGACCGCGTAAATTCCGTCCGAAAACAAGATCAGATCTTCGACCGATTCTTCGATCAATTTAAATCGCAAACTTTCGGCGGCAGTTTCATCCGTGACGAATTCGGTGACGTTGACATATTCCGTTTCGACCGGCGGAATCGCGAACCGGTAACTTTTTGCCACGCCCGACACGGAATAAACGATCGCGCCGTCGCCGATCTGATAAAAGACGGCGGCGCGCGCGCCGATCACCGCGCCGATAAAAGTCGAAGCATAATCGCGCAGAATTTTTTTGTCTTTCTGCGATATTTCGGCGATCTTCTGCTGACAATACGAGATCCACAGCCGCCCGAAATCAGCCGTCAAAGATTTTACCGAAGCATCTTTCGCGCTCAGAAAATCGATCACTTCTTCGGTAAAGATCCGGCACGCGATTTGGGCACCGGTTTGTCCGTCTGTCGTGCTGCCCGCGCCGTCGGCGACGACCGCGATCAAAACTTCGCCGTCAGCGGCGGTTTCGATGGTTTCGCAGGCGAATCTGTCCTGACTTTCCGTATTTTGATTGATGTGCGCCTGCCCGATCGCCGAAGCGTGAGCGACGCGCCAACGGTTTTGCTTCATCAAACTTCTGACCATCCGTAAGGTTTGTAATCGGGAATCGGCACGGAATCGCCCGGATTCGACCGCGAAACGTTTTTGAGCGAAGCCGAGAGCCAGAGAAAAAATTCCCTGAAGCGAACGCCCGAAAGTTTGAGCGGTTCGCGGACGGCGATTTGGTTCAAAACATTGAAATTCGCCTTTTGCACGCCGAGCGCGAAAAACGAGAAAGATTTGCTTTCCTCGCCGGCGCGGATGATCTGCGGCAGATGCTGCCAGCTGTCGGTCGGCTCGCCGTCGGTGATCAGAAAGATCCACGGGCGAAAAAGCTTGATGCCGTTGTCGCGCAAAACCTGTTTGCGCATTCTCAGCAGATCGAGTCCGCGCGTGATCGCCGCGCCGAGCGGCGTGTCGCCCGCCGCTTCGAGACGCGGCAGACGAAACTGGTCGGCGGTCATAAAATTCTGGATAACATTAACCGGACCGAACGTGACGACGGCGACCTCGACGCGTTTCATACTCAGTGAATCGCTGAAAAGTTCTTCACGGAAACCTTGAATTCCGTTGTTGAGTTCCTCGATCGGATCGCCCTGCATCGAACCGGAGGTGTCGAGCAGCAAAATGCACGGACAGCGCGGCTCGGGATTTTCGGCAAATTCAGCGGCGGCAAACGGTTGTTGTTCGTCGTAATTGTAAGAATTGTTTTCCATAATTCAATTTTCAGATGTTTAGTAATAATATAATTCATTGCCCCGAGTTGGCAATATTTTTTCGTGATTGTGAATGAAAACAGTAATGATTATTTCCGAAACATCATTTGCCGAAGCAGTCGCTCAATTCAAAGAATTTTTAAAAGGGAACAATTTGCCGACGGAAATTTTGTGGGTGTTTTCGGAGGATGTTTTTTCCAGAAATGTAAAGTTTTACGAAACGGATTTTTGGCTGAAACTTCCTCTTTCCGAAGAAAACGAAAAACTCGCGGAAAAGTATTATAAAATCGGTCAACAAAAAAATATTGGTGTTGGAATTTCGGGATTTGCTCTATGTGAAGATAAAATTTGTTGCAGTTTGATAGTTCCGAAAGATGCGGAAGATTCCGAATTTTTATTTATGTCGCCGAAATATCTGAAATTCAGTTTTGTAAATGATTTGCCAATTGCCAAAGCAGTAAAAAACTCGTTTCGTTGGACTATTTTCAAATTTTTGCCTTTTAAATACAGAAGGGGAAATTTCTTGGTCTATTTAGAATCTAAAAGAAACTTGCAGTTTTCCCGGGTTTAGACGATTATAAACCAAACAATTCATCTCCTTTAACGAATGACGAAAAACCAGATAAAATGCGTTGGCGTGGTCGTCAAGCCGAATCACAAGGAAGCGTGGGAAACGGCGTGCGAACTGTCCGATTGGCTCAAAGCGCGCGGCATCGCGCTGATCGGCAGCCCGCACGAAGAGGACGAAATTTGTCCGATCGAAACGCTCGGCGCGGAAGAATTTCAGGAAAAAGCCGATCTGATCGTCGTGCTTGGCGGCGACGGAACGATGATCTCGACGGCGCGCCTGATCGGCAGCCGCGAGGTTTTGGTGCTCGGAATAAATTACGGAAGTCTTGGTTATTTGACCGAATTCCGGATCGAGGAAATGTTTCCCGCGCTCGAAGAAATTCTCGCAGGGCGTTATGAAACCGACCGCCGCGAAATGCTTGAAATCGAACACCGGCGCGGCGCGGAATTGCTCGCCCGCGGTCGCGTTCTCAATGATGTCGTCATCAACAAAGCGGTGCTCGCGCGGATCATCGAGATCGAAGTCAGTCTCGACGAGCTTTTTGTCAATAATTTTCGCGCCGACGGTTTGATCGTCGCGACGCCGACCGGTTCGACCGCTTACAGTCTTTCGGCGGGCGGACCGATCGTTTATCCGTCGATGAACGCGGTCGTCATCACGCCGATCTGCCCGTTTACGCTGACGAATCGCCCGATCGTCGTGCCCGACACGGCGGAGATCAATCTGCGGCTGAAAAACGAAAGCGACGGCGTGGTTTTGACTTTGGACGGACAAATCGGTTATCAAATGCAGACCAACGATTGCGTGCTGATTCGCAAAAGCCCGCTGACCTTTAATCTCGTGCAGCCGCCGAACCGCAATTATTTCGACGTTCTGCGCAATAAATTAAAATGGGGACGTTGAAAGTACTGAGTAAAAAGTACTGAGTGCTGAGTTTTTACAGATTTAAGTGTAAATTATGCAAAACGAAGCTAAATCTGACGAAAACAAAAAAGTCGAAAGATTTGAAGATTTAATTGCTTGGCAAAAGGCGCGCGAGTTAACAAAGGAAATTTATAAAATTACAAAATCCGGCGAATTTGCCAAAGATTTCGGATTGAGAGATCAAATTCGTCGGGCTTCGGTTTCGATTATGTCGAATTTAGCTGAAGGCTTTGAACGCGGAAGAGCTACCGAATTTCATCAATATATTTCGATTGCCAAAGGTTCTTGTGCAGAAGTTCGTTCGCAGCTTTACATCGCTTGGGATGCGGAATATTTAGAAAAAGACAAATTTGTGCGGCTGATGCAAATGGCTCGTGAAGTCGGCAGAATCATTGGCGGCTTGAGAAAATCAATTGAAAATAAACGCGACAAAAAATAAAAGTGCTCAGTACTCAGTACTCAGCACTTTCAATTAAAGAAACTTATGAAACTACCGAAAATTTCGCTGACTTGGAAGATTATGATCGGTTTGGTGCTGGGAATTTTTCTCGGCTGGCTGATTCGGGAACTAAATTTAAGGTCGCCTGACCATACGATTTTGGGAATCGAAACAGCAACGATCCTCTCATTCGTCCGGGCGCTTTCGACGCTCTTTTTGAATCTCATCAAATCGATCATCGCGCCGTTGATCTTCTCGACGCTCGTGATCGGGATTTCCGGAACGGGCGACATTCGACAGGTCGGGCGAATTGGCGCGAAATCGCTTCTTTATTTTGAGATCGTCACGACGCTGGCGTTAATCATCGGTCTCGCGGCGGTCAATATCACGCAGCCGGGCAAAGGCGTTTCGCTTGCCGGAATCGCTAAAGGCGAAGACAAATCGACGCTCGCCAAACGCGCTCAGGACTTATCGAAAGAAGCAACGGAAGCCGCGAAAAAAGTCGGTGAATTACGCGCTCAAATTCCGGTAAATCCGGAAGCGGCAATCGAAGCCGAACAGCAATCGGCAATTGCCGTCCAGAAATCTTCGGAAGCCGCCGATGCCGCCGCGAAAGGTCTGACCGCGCCCGAACCGCCTGCCAAACCGAAAACATTCGGCGAAATCATCGCGCATCTTTCGCCGACCTCGATCATTCAGGCGATGGCGGAAGGCGACGTTTTGCAAATCGTCATCTTCTCGGTGCTGTTCGCGCTCGCCGTCACCAGCATCGGCAAGGAAAGATCGCTGGCGGTCGTCAAATGGTGTGAATCTTTGGCGGACATTATGTTTCGCTTTACCGAATTTGTCATGAAATTCGCGCCCGTCGGCGTCGGCGCGGCGATGGCTTACACGATCGCGCATAACGAGCAAGGTCTCGGCATCTTGAAAAATTTGGGGGCGCTGGTGTTGACGCTTTACGGCGCGCTCATCGCGTTTGGCGTGCTTGTTCTGTTGCCGATTGCGTTGCTTTTCAAAGTTCCGCTGATGGATTTTATCAATGCCGTCAAAACGCCCGCGTCAATTGCTTTTGCAACGACTTCCTCGGAATCCGCGCTGCCGAAAGCGATGGAAAATATGGTGCGATTGGGCGTTCCGCGCCGCATCGTCGGTTTCGTGCTGCCGACCGGCTATTCATTTAATCTCGACGGCACGACACTTTATCTCGCGCTCGCCGCGATTTTTGTCGCGCAAGCCGCCGGTCATCCGATTGCCGATTTTGCAACCCATTGGGAACAGCAAATTCTGATGCTTTTAACATTAATGCTGACCTCCAAAGGTGTCGCCGGTGTGCCGCGTGCGTCGCTCGTCATTCTGCTCGGAACGCTCGCCTCGTTCGGTCTGCCGGTAGAAGGCGTTCTGCTAATTCTCGGCGTTGACGAACTGATGGATATGGCGCGAACAGCGATTAATGTGATCGGAAACTGCCTCGCCACGGTCGTTATCGCCAAATGGGAAGGCGCGTTTCGTAATGAAGAATGGGAAGCCGAAATGCGAGAAATGGAAGAAGTTACCGGGCAGGAAC
>JBBQOA010000078.1:0-11552 GCA_038330465.1 Pyrinomonadales bacterium | reverse complement strand
GTCCACGCTTCGGCTTGCGAACCGCCGTAACTGGAATTTATCAAACCGATCGGCACTTTTAATTCACGTTCGAGTTCGACGCCGAAATAATAACCGGCGGCGGAAAATTCCTTGACCGATTCGGGCGTGCACACCGCCCATTCGCCCAATTTTCCCGTTTTTTTCTTAAATGCGACTTCGCGGCTCACGTTAAAAAGCCGAATGTTCGGATGATTTGCTTTGCTTTGAACTTCGTCGCCGTTCGCCGTTTCGCGCAGCCGCCGCTGCATATTTGATTGTCCGGCGACGAGCCAGACCTCGCCGACGAGAATGTCTTTCAGTTCAAGCTTGTTTTTGCCCTCGATCGTCAGAGTTCGCGGGGTAAAATCCGCTTTCAAAGGCTTTAGATCAACGCGCCAGTTTCCTTTGGCGTCGGCAACCGCCGTCAATTTTTGTTTTTGAAAACTGACGACGACCGTTTCGCCCGGTTCGGCGGTGCCCCAGACCGGAACTTTTTGATTTTGCTGCAAAACCATCGAACCGCTCAAAATATCGGGCAGCGAGACGTTGGCGCAAACGCTTAAAACCGAAAATAAGACAAAGCCGAGCGCCGCCAGTAATTTTAATTTCATACTCATAATGCTTTCCAAATTTCTGATCGCGTTCCAAACACGATTTCCGACAAACACTGATTAATTCGCAATTTGAAGTAAATCACGCCGCAAGAGAAAAGATCCGGTTAAAAATTGAAGAAAATTATATTTTAAATTACCATTTAATCGCTTAACTTTCAAAAAGAATAAATAAAAACTGTCGGCGGAATAAAATTTTGATTTGGAGAAATTATGCAAAAAAGAAAACTTGGAAAAAGCAATTTGGAAGTCTCGGCGCTCGGGCTCGGATGTATGGGAATGAGCTTTGGTTTGGGTCCGGCAAAAGACGAGCAGGAAATGATCGCGCTGATCCGCGCGGCGGTCGAACGCGGCGTGACGTTTTTCGATACGGCGGAAGTTTACGGACCGTTCACTAACGAAAAACTCGTCGGCGAAGCACTCGCCCCATTCCGTGAACAGGTCGTCGTCGCCACGAAATTCGGCTTCAACAATGATTCGAACAAACAGCCGAGAGCGTCGCCGCTCGACAGCCGACCGGAACATATTAAAGAAGTTGCCGAAGCCTCGCTCAAGCGGCTCAAAACAGATTACATCGATCTCTTTTATCAACACCGTGTTGACCCGAACGTGCCGATCGAAGAGACGGCAGGCGCGGTCAAAGATTTGATTCGGGAAGGCAAGGTCAGACATTTCGGACTTTCCGAAGCCGGCGTTGAGACGATTCGCCGCGCCCACGCCGTCCAGCCCGTGACCGCGCTCCAGAGCGAATATTCGCTGTGGTGGCGCGAACCGGAAGCGGAAATTCTTCCGGCGCTCGAAGAATTAGGGATCGGTTTCGTGCCGTTCAGTCCTTTGGGTAAAGGTTTTCTGACGGGGAAAATTGATGGAAACACTAAGTTCGACAGCACTGATTTTCGCAACACCGTTCCGCGTTTTTCCGAGGAAAACCGCAACGCGAATCAGTCTTTGGTCGATTTGATCGGAAAATTTGCCGCTTTGAAAAATGTCGCGCCCGCGCAAATCGCGCTCGCCTGGGTGCTTGCCCAAAAAGACTGGATCGTGCCGATTCCGGGAACGACGAAACTGCATCGCTTGGAGGAAAACATCGGCGCGGTTGACGTCGAGTTGACGGCTGACGATCTTCGCGAGCTTGAAAGTCTGACCGCGCAGATCAATGTTCAGGGAGCGCGTTACGGCGAAGATTCGCAAAAGCTTGTCAATCGTTAGTTTTGTTCACGACAAAGGTAAAATGAACTTTGAAATCTTTTACCTGTGTCGTTTCGCCTGATGACACGCGTGAAAAATAAATTCGTAAGGAATTTTATGAACATAACATCGACGTTCGCGGATTTTAATTGATTTATCAGCGAAATCCGCGTTTATCCCCGGGCTAAATTTTATCGTAGATATTTAAGCAAATCGGTATTATTCCGCATCCCAATAAACCGTCATTCGCTGATGCTGCGAACGGAAAAGCGGGACGAGCGTGATCTGCTCGCCGTTCGCGCCGACGGTTTCAAATGTCAGAGCTTTGCCCGCGACGGGTTTTATCCAATCGCTCAAAGGTCTTTCGATTCCGCTCAAAGTCGGAATTTTCGGGAGCGGCAGTTTCCAACCGTCGCTGCCTTCCTGTCCGTAAGGTCCTTCGGGCGGGAAATTTTCCGCGCCGAAAACACCTGCCAAGACGATCGGTCCGTAAAGAAACGCGATCCGGTGCGGATCGTCAGGTGTTTTTTCAAGATGCAATTTGAGCGGAAAACGCACCGCTATTTGATCGTCTTTTTTCCATTTGCGGTCGATCGTCAGATAACCGTCGCGCGTTTCCCGATAATCAATGTTTTTGCCGTTGACGCTTAACTCGACGCCGTTTTCAGCCCAAACCGGACAACGAATTTTTACGGCGAATTTTTGAGTTCTCAGCTTTTCGAATTTGAGCGTCAGGTGTTCATCGTCGGGAAATTTCGTTGCCTGTTTCAAGACCAGATCTTTTTCTTTCCAATTCAAAACCGGCGGAATAAAAAGGTTGACATACAAATCGTTCGCGCCGTGAGCACGAAAATAATTAGCAAACTTTGGATCCGCAGCGAACTTTTCATAAAACTTCTCCGTCTATTTTCCGGCGACCGAAACTTCGATCCGGGCGGCTTTAAACTCCGGCGAGGTCGCGGTCAGTGTGATTTTTCCCTTTCCGGCATTTGCCTTGAGCATCGCCAGACAAATTCCCTCAAAGACGCGGCGCGTCGTCCCTTGATAAGATTCGTGACTGTTATTGTCGGCGCTGTCAACGGCGGCGAGAAAGCCCGCGCCATCCGTTTTGAAAGTGATCAAATTATTCGCGTCGGGAACGAGCGTGCCGTTTTCGTCAACCACGGTCACGGTGACGGTCGCGACGCTGTCCCAATCATTCGCGATCGCGTCTTTATCGACCGAGAGCAAAATGTGCGCCGGTTTTCCCGCCGTCCGCAGTTCGTAAACGGCAACCACTTTGCCGCCGCTCAGTCCGACGGCTTTGATCGTGCCCGTTTCAAACGCGACCTTCCAATTGCGGGGTGAATCGTCCGCGGGTTTCGGCTTTTTCCCCAAAGATTTGCCGTTCAAAAATAATTCAACTTCTTCGCAGTTGCTGTAAATTTCGACGTTTTCTTCGTGTTTTTCTAAATTCGCGGGCGTCCAGTCGGAAAATAAAACCGTCGGGCGGCGTTCTTCCGTCGGATTATAGCCCGGATCGGTCGGAAGTTTCGGCGTGTTGGCAACGCGCCGCGCAATGTAAACCATCGGCGCGGTCGTCCACCAGCTCTGCCTTTGAAACGCAAGCGGGCGCGGGCGGGCGGTTTTGTAAAGCAAGCCCGAATTATAAGCAACCATCGGATATTTCGCGGTTTCACCGAGATAATCGATGCCGCTCCAGATAAATTGTCCCGAGTATTCGGGATTGTCTCTGACGGCAAGCCATTGCGAAAGTTCGTGCGTGTTTTCCGTGCCGATAATTTTGCGCGTCGGCTTCTGCCGGTGCGCCGCCAAGATCTCTTTTTCTCGGTAGTTCTGCCCGATCACATCGAGTAGATCCGCCAGACCGTTGTCGTAATCTTTCGAAACATTCGGGCGAAAAAGTCCCTGCGTGACGGGTCGCGTCGGGTCGCTCGCGTGAAAGGTTTCGACCAGACCTTTGAGGATCGGGATCGCGATCTCGGGCTGCGGTGTGTCGTGAATCTCGTTGCCCGCGCTCCACAAAATGATCGACGGATGATTGCGGTCGCGCCGAACGGTGTCGCGGACGTCGCGCTTTGACCATTCGTTAAAATACAAATGATAATCGTATGGATTTTTCGCGACCGTCCATTGGTCAAAGAGCTCGTCCATCACGAGAAAACCCATTCTGTCCGCAAGATCCAAGAATTCGGGCGCGGGCGGATTATGCGCGGTGCGGATCGCGTTTGCGCCCAAGTTTCTTAATTCTTTAAGCCTTCGTTCCCAAACATCGAGCGGCACCGCCGCGCCGAACGTGCTGCCGTCGTGATGAATGCAAACACCTTTGACCTTGAAATTTTTGCCGTTGAGCCAAAATCCCGTGTCGGCGTCGAAATGGAATTCGCGGATGCCGAAATTCACGGTTTCATCGTCCAAAATAGTATTGCCGGAAACAGCTTTGACGACCGCCCGATACATTGAAGGGTTATCAAGATTCCAAAGTTTCGGTTTTTTTATGATAACTTCATTTTCAAGTTTGGAAGTCTGACCGGCTTTAATTAAGTGACTTTCGGTATTAAGTTCTTCAACGAATTTTCCGTTTGAGTCTAAAATTTTGATTTCTAAATGAACGTTCCGGTCATTTTTAGAATTGTTCAATATTTCACCCGAAACTTTAACAGTCGCCTCATTTTCACTAACCTTCGGCGTTGTGACAAAAATCCCGTATTGCGGAATATAAACTTGATTTTTCGTAACGAGCCGGACGTGGCGGTAAATTCCCGCGCCCGTGTACCAGCGCGACGCCGGCTGCAGGCTCGTATCGGCACGAACCGCGATGACATTGTCTTTGCCGAAATTGAGATGCTCGGTCAATTCGTCTTCAAAACTGATGTAACCCGACGGACGCTGACCGAGATGAAAGCCGTTGATCCAAACGTCAGAAATGCCCATCACGCCGTCGAATTCGATAAAGACGCGTTTATCTTTGTCTTTTTCGCCGGCGGTGAAATGTTTGCGATACCACGACACGCCCGACGGCAGAAAGCCACCGCCGCCGCCAGTCGGATTCTTTTCGTCAAACGGTCCTTCGATGCTCCAATCGTGCGGGACGTTTAATTTGCGCCACTCCGCATCGTCGAAATCCGTCTTTTCGGCATTATCCGCGTTGCCTTTGAGAAATCGCCAATCGTTGTCGAACGAAACTGTTTGCCGCGCGGGTTGCACCGAATTTTGGGCAAAGAGCGGCGCCGCGAAAAGGGTCGATAAAATTATGAATAACCAAAAAATTCTCATTTTGCTTTGACCTGCCAGACCTTGAAATTGTCGTAAGTAATAAGCGAAACGCCTTCCATCGAACGCAGACCGATGCGTCCCGCGCCGAGCGGTTTTCCGGCATCGTCCCATTTGAGAAGCGTTTTGCCGTCGATTTCCATTTCGATATGTGCGCCGAATTTGAGGATGCGGATGCGATGCGCCGCGTCGGTCGCGCCGGTCGTCAGGCTGTCGCCTTCGGCAACCAATTGGAAACCCGGGTTTTTGCGCAGACGGTTCGTCAAACTCTCGGTTTCGGTGTTGCGGCTGAAATACGAATCGGAATAATTCACAAGCGCGCCGCTGTGATAGTTTTTGTAATCCGCTAACCTTGGCGGCAGACTCAGATCAAAAATATCCGCGCCGTTCGCGCCGCTCGCGCAAAAGAAAACGATCGTCAGACCGCTCATTGAGCTGTTCGGATTCATCTCGTATTCGAGCAGAAAATTTTCGGGGAAAATTCGCTTGTTCCAGATGACGAGATGCGAGCGCTGTGAACCCGTGATTTGATTTCCGTTCGCGTCAAAAGGGACGGGCGAAGCGCGCAGCATGCCGCCGCGCACCTCGACGCCGCCCGCGCCTTCGGCGATCCATTCGGCACGTTTGTCAGGCTTTCCGATGCGCGTCCAGCTTCCATCAGAATTTTGCTTGATGAAATCTTTCTCGAACGCGATCTTTTGCACTTTTTGAAAATCGTTGTCGTAAATTTTTTTGAGTTTGTATTTTGAAAGATCGATCGGCGCGTCCGCCACCGGGAATCGTTTAACGTCGGATTCCTGCGCGAAAACGCTGAATGAAAGCGCGAAGATCATCGCACAAAAAACAGAAATAAAAAATTTTCGTGTTTCAATTTTCATTTTTCATTCTTTCCGTTTTCGTCGAGTTCAAGCCGCAGATAATCGTATTCGACGCCGCTCATCACATTCCCGGCGGGGACGACCAATTTTAGAATGTTGGTGCCGGATTTCATCACGGAAGCGTCAAACAAAACCGATTTTTCCTGCCAGTAACCGCGGATCGAATCGCGATGAATGACACTCGTGTTCGGCAAATCCGTCAACACGCCGATGGGCTGATCGTTCATTTTCAAGGTCAAACTTTTTGCTTCCGTGCCGGCAAAAGCGATTCTCAAGGTCGCTTTGCCGCTCGCGTCTTTCGGCAGATCGAACGTAACTTTCCACGTCGTTTCGTCGCCGCGACCACGCCCTGTGTCGTCCTTGGCGCGCGGAACCTGCATTAAATTCCAGTCTTTGCGATAATCGCTTTTGGCGACGATGAAATTGACATCGTTTGGAAAATCCTTCGGATATTGATTGTACAAACCCCATTGCCAGTAATGATCGCCGCGAAAAAATTCGCCCGCCGTGCGGTCGGGAATGCCGATCTCCCAAAGCTGTCTGCCGTTGCGAACGGGTTTCCAGTCGAGTTTCGCGAGGTTCAAACTTTTCCCCGCCGCGACCGTCACGTTCGCTTTGACGAATTCGCCCAGAACGCCGTCGGCAAAAGCGTGCAGCGTATAGCTTCCCGGACGAACGTTCGGGATCGTAAACTTGCCGCCCGCCGCGCCGCGCACCCAGAATTGATAATATTTTCCGTCCTTTTGCCAATCGACCGTTTCGCCTTTTTCGGTTTGGTAATCGGCGTGCGCGAGTCCGACGAGCAGATTGCTCATTTTCGTCGTCGGCAAATCTCTTAAAACGATTTGTCCCGTGACGCTGCCGCGATCTTTCGCCGACGGATAATTTTCGTCAACCGCCCAATCGTAAACCCACGATTTTGCTTCATTTGCGGATTGCCTGAGCGCGTCTTGCCACATCGCTCCGTGAGTCGCGCCGGAATTTGCGTAAAGCATAAACGGTCCGATCGTTTTGCGCCATTCTTCGCCCTGATTCGCTTCGAGAATCGTGCCGCCGTAATGCGGACCTTTCCAGACGTTGAGAATCGTCGCGGGCGCGGGCGCCGTCAGGCTGTCGGTAAAGGTCGCGTCGCGGTGCGCGGAAAGTTCGAGTTTGGTCGCGCCGCCGCTCATATATTCGTTCGACGGGTTGATCAGCCAGATACCGATCTTCTGTTTGGTCGAAGACCAGCCGTAGGCGGGCGTGTCAAACTGGACGGCGGCGTAATCGTATTTATGCTCGACCTCGCCCTTCATCACGCCCTGCGTCATCCGCCGCGCTTCCTTCATATTCATTTCTTTGCCGTGATTCCAGTCGTCAGCCGTGATCATCGGCATCGAACGGCGCGCGTCGATCGTCATCCAATCGAAAATATCGTCGTTGAGTTTGACGACGAAACGCCCGACAGGAAAAGTGAGTTTTGGCTGTTCCGGTTTGTGATGCCAGATATCTTCGAGATAAATTCCCGAATCGCCGCGCCCGAGCGAATAGCGAACTTCGATATCCGACGGAACGGTTTTCGCGTCGCCGTCAAACCCGAATTTGCACGAAACAATTCCGCGCGCGCCTTTATTTTCCGACGGATTCAGAATGATCGAAGCCGCGCGCTGTCGCCCGAAATCGAGTCCGGTCGCGGGCAGCGCCCAATAACCGTCAATGCCCATTCCGCCCAGAAGCTCAAGGTTTTTGTATTGATACGAAACGAGCGAAGCCGAATTTTTATCGATCTTCGCCGTCACAATTCCGTTACGAAGAGTGTAATATTTCCCGTCGTCGGTGATCGTCACATCCGCGTTTTTTGACGAAAGGGTTTGTCCGAAACAAAAATTTACACATCCCGGAATCAAAAAAGCGCACAAGAAAATTATCGAAATCTTCATTTTAATTGATCGCAGACTATTTTTTCTGCCAAATATTATTGCTTTCATCCGCATCCATAAAAATTCCGCCGTCCAAAACTAAAGATTTGATCTGTTTTTTTGTGGAAATTTTGACCGTCGCCGCGCGTTGGTTCAGTCTCCAGATTTCCGCCGTTTGATGCAGCGTTTCTTTTGTTCCGTCTTCAAAGCTGACGATAAAATTGACGGGCGCGGCAAAACCGCCGATGTTTTTGAGCTTGACGTCGTAGCCGCTATTTGACGGCGCGACGCTCTCGACCGCGAGATCGATATAGCCGTTGCTGAAAAACCAGTTGTTGTAAAACCAGTTCAGATCCTTGCCCGACGCGCTGTTGAAACTATTGAACATATCCCACGGCAGCGGATGTTTGCCGTGCCAGCGATCCATAAATTCGTGAAGGGCTTTTTTAAATTGGGCGTCGCCGAGCAAATCCCTGATCGCGTGATAACCGAGCGCGGCTTTGCCGTATTCGTTGTTTCTGAAACCGATCCCGATCATCGCATCGCCGGGCGTGATGATCGGCAAATCCTGATCGGCTGAGGGGTTTTTGATCCAGCGAGTGACGCGAAACAGTTTGAAAAAATTATCGGCTTTTTCTTCGCCGAGATCGTTTCTGCCGATCAGCAGTTCGAAAGCCGTCGTCCAGCCTTCGTCCATAAAACCGTAGCGCTGTTCGTTGATTCCCATATAAAACGGAAACCACGAATGAAGCAGTTCGTGTTCGGCGACAAAACGCGCGAAGATCGGATCTTGCTGCGTGCTGTCATTGACCATCATCGGATATTCCATATCGGCAAAACCGCGCACGATGGTCGTTTTGCTGAACGGATACGGGACGCCCGGATAATTATTCGAAGACCAATCGAGCGTGTGTTTTCCGTATTCGACCATTTTTTGAAAATCTTTCGATTCCGCGTCGTAAACCGCCTGCACGCTCGCCCGCCGGTTTGTCGAGCGGTCAACGACAACGCTTCCCGCGTCCCACAAAAAATGGTCGCTGAGGGCGAGCGTCACGTCCGAAATATTATCGGCTTTCCATTTCCACGTGACCCCTTCTTTCTGCGCCGTCACCGAATTGCTTTTGAGTTCGGCGGCATTCGCGACATTGATGACGCGATCGCTCGTCAAAGAATCTTTGAGCCGCGCCGCAAATTTCGGCTGCAGGGTTTCATCCGGATTCAAAAGATCGCCGGTCGCCCAGACGACATAATTTTTCGGCACGGTGACTTCAAAATCGTAGTTGTTAAAATCATTATAAAATTCGTGCGATTCGATAAAATCCTTCCGGTCCCAACCGTCAATGTCGTCATAGACGGCGACGCGCGGATAAAAATACGCGAGAAAAAACGTCGTCGGATCGATCGCGCCTTCGCGCCCGCTTTCGACCGAAGCGTCGTAATGCCATTTGAAGAAAAGTTTTATCGAAGTGTGCGGAGCCAATTTCTGATCGAGTTTGACGCTTTGCCAGGTATTGCCCGTTTCCTGTTTCCACTGTTTCACTTTGCCGTTTTCGGCGTATTCATCGATCTGCACACCCGAGGTCAGATAATCTTTGGAAACAGCGTTTTCGCGCGGTGCTTCGGGCGTGTGTGAATTCAAAGTGAGCCGAAAAACGATAGTTTCGAGCGCGTTCGGAGAGTTGTTGTAATAGGTAATTTCTTCGCTGCCGGAAATCGTTCGGTTCGGCGGCGCGGCGTTGATGCTGATGCGATAATTCGCCGTATTTTGCCAGTAATTTTTGCCCGGTCTGCCGTCCGCGCTTCTCGTTTCATTCTTAAAAGCCGCCTGCACGCTGCGCGGCATATATAAATCCTGAGCCGACAAATTGATAACAGCGAACAAAACAAAAAAACCAGCGATAATATTTATTCTCATTTTTTTTCTCGGTCGATCCATTGATTTTTTGTTCGGTTAAAACGAAAATTCGAATTTTATGAATGTTTACTTAAAAACTATTGATCGTCGTCCGTCCAAATCGGCGACGGAACGTGTTCGCGGTTCATAATTTCCGCGAGCTGCGCGGCGATTCTCGGCTTTATCGCCGCCAAATCTCTGGTTTCTCGTTCGTCGCGCTTCAAATCGTATAATTCAATTTTCCCGCGCAAACCTTTCCGCACGGCTTTCCAGTCGCCCATTCTGACAGCCTGAATAAAGCCGCCTTCGTGAAATTCCCAGTAAAGAAATTTGCGGTTCGGTTTGCCTTTATCAAGCCAGACGGGAAGCACGGAAATGCCGTCGAGATCTTTCGGCGTCTGCGCACCGGCGATGTCGGCGAAAGTCGCAAACAGATCGTACTGCGTCCAGACAAAATCGTTCACCGCGCCCGCTTTTATTTTGCCGTTCCAGCGGACGATCGCCGGTTCGCGGAAACCGCCTTCGTAAACCGAGCGTTTGATCCCGCGCAAACCGCCCGCGCTGTTGAAAAATGCCGCGTCGTAACTGCCTTCGTCCGCGCTCTGCGGTCCGTTGTCGCCCGAGAAAATAACGATCGTGTCATCGTCGATCTTCAATTCTTTCAAAAGCGTCATAATTTGCCCGACCTGCGCGTCGAGCCTTGTGACCATCGCCGCGAAATTTTTGTTCGGCGGCGTCCAGTTTTCGTTCGAATAAGGCGCATCCGACGGAATTTCCATGCCGTTGCCCGTTTTGCGGTTGAGTTCGTTATTGGCGTGCGGCAAGGTTGTCGCGAGATATAAAAAGAAAGGTTGATCGCTTTCACGTTTGATAAAATCGAGTGCTTCGCTGCCGAACAGATCGCCCGCGTAGCTTTTGCCGCCGAGTTCGATTTTTTTCTCGTCGCGCCAGAGATAATCGGGAAAATAATTATGCGCGAGATTTTGATTTAAGAAGCCGTAGAAATAATCGAAACCTTTTTTGTTCGGGATGCCGCTCGTTTCGGGCTCGCCCAAACCCCATTTGCCGACGATACCGGTGCGATAACCCGCTTTTTGCAAAACTTCGGCAACCGTTCTGTCTTCGGGGCGAAGCGGCACGCGACCGCCTTTCGCGTCCGTATTACCGCGAATATAGGCGTGTCCCTGATGCATTCCGGTCATCAAACTTGCCCGCGATGGCGCGCAGACGGGCGCCGCCGCGTAAACGTTCGTGTAGCGCGTGCCTTCTTTTGCCAATCTATCAAGATTCGGCGTTTTGACGAGTTTTTGCCCGTAACTTCCGAGATCGCCGTAGCCCAAATCGTCCGCCAAGATAAAAATAATGTTCGGTTTGCGCGGCGAAATCTTGTTTTTTTGTCCGAAAACCGTCGACGTCAAAAGCAAACCGAGCGCGATGATCAAAGCTGTCGGAATTTTGAAAATTGATTGTAAATGTAAATAATTCATAAGTTTACAAAAACTTAAAACTCCACCCGATCAATTTTTCTTATTTTTACATCTTCGACATTTCGGCTTTGAAAGTTGTTAAAATATAAAACATTTTTCAAAACAAACGTTTTTGCGCCTTTTGAAAGCTGCGCGTTGGTGCGGGAAAATTCGATATTTTGCACATCGTCGAGCCAAAAAGCCGGTCGAAACTCATCATTTTCAAAAGAAACCGAAACATTGTCGAACGTGATTCCGCGCGCGTGGCGAATATAAAATCCATACGCGGGAAGAACGCCGAACATACTCGGCTCGGGATAATTTTTTTCGTTTTCGGGCGGCTC
>JBBQOA010000077.1:0-11573 GCA_038330465.1 Pyrinomonadales bacterium | reverse complement strand
GAATGTTCGGCTCTTCCGTTAATTGGCGTGCTTCGGCGTCATTAATTATAAGACAATCAACGACTTTGATCGTTTCGATTAACTGATCTTTCATCGAAGAAATCCAGAAATTCATCGTGTCCATCGCGACGAATTTGGCATTTTCGCATTGTTCGCGGACGCCTTTTTGGAGCATCGGCAGAATGTTTGCGAGAAACAGCAGACGATTATTTTTCGACGCTTCGGAAAGTTTCGGCTGAAAAGTTTCAAACACATTGAGCTGCGTATCGAGGGTGTGCGCCGTATTCATATCGTAATCGTAACGCCCGCTCCAAAAAAATGTTTTACCTTCGGGCACGACTTCGATGTCGTCCGTATTGATATGATGACGTTTGAACACATCCCATTCCGCGTCCGAGAAATCGCCGCCGACGACGCCGACGACATTGACCTCTGTAAAAAAGCTCGCCGAAAGCGAAAAATGCGTGCCCGCACCGCCCAAAATCTTATCGCGCTTGCCAAAAGGCGTTTCGAGTGCATCGAAAGCGACCGAACCAACAACTGTTAATGACATGTTTTATAAATTTCCTCTAATGAAAAAGTGAATTTTTTGATATTGAAAAACAAAGACACAGATTAGCACAAAACACGACAAAGGCAGAAGTGCGGGTGCCAACGAGCGTATTAAATCACAGAGTTTTTACGATTTAAAGAAACGCCCTAGATATTCTTCGTAAAAGTAAACAAACAGAAAAATTGGGATCGGCGATGAGATAATCAGAAACAGACTTGTTAAAAATAATGACGGTTTAATAACAGGTTTTTTAATAAACCAAGTCCAAACCATAAACAAAGTTGCGGCTAAAGAAATTAATAAAGCACAAAAGGCAAAACTGTAATTTAAGTCGTATTCAGCAAATTTTGCCAAAATCATTAATATCCAAATTAAGATTAAAGCAATAATCAATGAAATATTATATGGTTTGAATAAAATCACAGTTTTACCTGATTATTTTACACATCACGGCGGATTTTTGCGATTTTCGCCGACTTAATCCAAATAACGGCTTAAATACAATTTTCCTTCGTAGTCAATGATGCCGATTTTAACCAATTCGAGCCAGCCGTGCCGACCAAGCACATTTCGTGTAAAGTTTTCGTCTTGAGCAAAATAGACCAACGAATCGAATTCAAAATCCTCGACTTGTAATCCAATTCTAAATCCATAAACTACAAAAACGTCGGTTGCCGTGCCGACTCTTTGGAAAAGTCCTTTTTCTATTTCAAAACCGAGTTCTTCGCCGTATTTTCTTTCAAAAATACAAAAAGATGAACCCGTGTCGATTTTCGCCTGAAAAGAAACGCTTTTACCGGAAAGTTTGAGAGTCGTTTTGACGGTGATGCCGCTTTCGCCCGCGTCATAATATAAAAGTTTTTCAAAACCCAAGCGGTGTTCCGCCATTACCAACCTCCGAAAGGAACGTCATTTTCCGAATAAACGAATGTTAAAAATGGATTCTGAAAACCTTTTTCTTTTGCTTTTTCGTGTGCTTCGCGCAGAGTTTTTCCTTCGCTGACAAGTTCGTTTCCGCTCAAAGCAACGTATTTTCCGGCGTATTTCTCGCGGTTTTCTTTGAGCCATTCAATTTGACTTTTGTAAACTTCGTCGGCAATCGGCAAAGAAACAGATTCCTTTTTGCTTTCAAGTTCTTCAGCCAAAAAATCAGCCAAGTCTTTTTTTGAATCTTCATCCAGCAAAATAATTTGTTGTTTGATCTCGGTTAAAGTTTCGGGTTGCATAACAAAATTATTTTACACGCCACGGCGGATTTTTTCGATTTTCGCCGGCGTGGAAAAGACAGATGCGGTTGTTTGACGGGTCGCGCAGATAAGCTTCGCGCCAGAGCCAGTCTTGATCTTTTGGTTCTTCTTCAAATTCCAAACCTGCGGCTTTTAATTCTGCAACGCGCGTGTCTAAATCTTCGCATTCGAAATAAAGCACAATGTTTGACTCGGTTTCCGCGATGCAGGTCGAATGAACCGAAAGCGTCGAAGCGCCGTCGGGACATTCGAGACGCGCATAACGCGGCAATGAATCGACAATCAATTGCAAACCGAGTTTTTGATAAAATTCGACCAATCCCTCGGTTTTGCTTGAAAAAATTGTGACTTGATTCAAATTCATAAATTAAACGGAAAATGGAAAACGGAAAGTGGAAAATGTTAATTTAATTTTCCATTTTCCACTTTCCACTTTCCATTATTTCTTAAGTTCTTTCAAAGTCTTTTCGGCGTCGGATTTATACGAACTTTCCGGATATTTTTCGACGATCATCGTCAGATACATCGTCGCGTCTTCGCGCAATTTGACGGGATCGTATTTTTTCTTGTCGTCTTCGGTCGCTTTCGCGTCGAGCTTTTGTTTGCCTTTGTTGTTGGAAAGATAATAGCTGCTCATTCCCGCGATGTATAAAAATTCGTCCATTTTCGAATAATCGGGATAAGCGGCAAAGGTTTCCTCAAAACGCATCAGGACGGCGCGGTAAGCCTTTTTGAGTTTGAAATAATTTTGCGCGACTTCGAGGTTATGTTTTGCGTCGGCTTCGAGAATCGGATCGCGCTGGGCTTGCGGCGTGATCTGTTTTTGCGCGAAACTGTTTGCCGAAAAGGCGAAAAAACAAGCGAATAAACTAAGTATTAATAATGCTTTTTTCATAAAATATTTTTGAACTCCGCCAAGTTTGATGCAACTTGATTCTCAATAGTTTATTTTCGCTAAATTAAAATAGAAAAGAAAATTTGTCCACAGATGAACACGGATGAACACGGATTTTATTTCGGTTAAAAACTAACTTTAATATTTTAGCTAAAAACAAACATCAAAAATTATCTGTATTCATCTGCGGACCAAAAATTATTAATCGCCGTTTTTGCCTTTCGTATCGATCAATTGGGCAAGGATCGCATCGACATTTTTCTTTGCATCGCCAAAGAGCATTCGCGTGTTTTCCTTGTAAAATAAAGGATTTTCGACGCCCGCGTAACCGCTCGCCATCCCGCGTTTCATAACGATCGCAAAACTCGCTTTCCAGACTTCCAAGACCGGCATTCCGGCGATCGGGCTATTCGGATCGTCGAGCGCCGCCGGGTTGACCGTATCGTTTGCGCCGATCACGAGCGCAACGTCGGTTTCCGGAAAATCGTGATTGATCTCGTCCATTTCGAGCACGATGTCGTAGGGAACTTTGGCTTCGGCAAGCAGCACGTTCATATGTCCGGGCAGGCGTCCGGCGACCGGATGAATGCCGAAGCGTACTTGAATATTGCGTTTGCGGAGGATTTTTGTAATTTCCGCAACCGCGTGCTGCGCCTGTGCGACCGCCATTCCGTAGCCGGGAACGATGATCACGTGGCGCGCTTCGGTCAAAAGATGGACGGTTTCTTCGACCGAGATCGGCGTCACTTCGCCTTCGGGTTGTTGGTCTGACGACGGAGCGGAGCCGCCGGTCGAGCCGAATCCGCCCGCAATCACGCTGATAAACGAACGATTCATCGCCTTACACATGATCGCGCTGAGGATCGCGCCCGATGATCCGACGAGTGCGCCCGTGACGATCAGCAGATCGTTGGAAAGCATAAATCCGGCGGACGCCGCCGCCCAGCCCGAATAACTGTTGAGCATCGAAACAACGACCGGCATATCGCCGCCGCCGATCGCCGCGACCAGATGAACGCCCAAAATGGAGGCGATCGCCGTCATGATCAGGAGCGGCTGAATTCCGTTCGGCGAATGAATGAATTGATAACCGAGATACACGCAAGCGGCGAGCATCAGCAGATTAAGCAGATGTCGCGCCGGCAAAGTCAGCGGTTTACTACTGATAATTGCGCGCAGCTTGCCGAAGGCGACGATCGAACCCGTAAAGGTAATTGCGCCGATAAAAACGCCGACAAAGATCTCGATCTCGTGAATCGTCATCTCTGTCCCGGACAAATTTTTATTGCCCTGAACGTAGCTGCCGATGCCGACGAGCACCGCCGCCGCGCCAACAAAACTGTGGAGAATCGCGACGAGTTCGGGCATCGAGGTCATCGCGATCCGCGACGCCAAAATCGCACCGATGATCGCGCCCGGAATGATCGTCGCGAGCAGGATCCCGTAGCCGCTGACGTTTTTGCTGAAAGCCGTTGCCAAACACGCGATGAGCATTCCGGTAATGCCGTAAATATTTCCGCGCCGCGCGGTTTCGGGGTTTGATAAACCGCTCAAACTCAAAATAAAGAGCGCGCTGGCGACGATGTAGGCGACGGTTAAAAGATTATCAGTTAGCATTTGTTGTTGGTGTCAAAAAAAGTTATTAAAAATAAAGATTAGCGCTGAAACATTCGGAGCATTCGCTGGGTGACAAGAAAGCCGCCCGAAATATTGATCGTCCCGATCAATATGGCGACCGCGCCGAGAATTGTTGTGGTCGCGGTCGGAGGACCCGAAATTTGCAGCATTCCGCCGATGATGATGATTCCGCTGATCGCATTTGTAACGCTCATCAGCGGCGTGTGCAGTGCCGGCGTGACGTTCCAGATCACTTGCCAGCCGACGAAACAGGCAAGCACAAAAACCGTGAAATGCGAAAGAAACGATTCCGGCGCGCCGATGCCGATACCGAAAAGCGCGAGCGCGCCGAGAATTATCAAGATCAAACTGCCGAGTCCGCTCGATTTTTTCTCGGCGGCGGCTTTCGCGGCAAAGCCCGGAGATTTCGTGACCGATGCCGAGGTCGGCACGGCGATCGCGGGTTTGATCGGCGACCAGACGACTTTGCCGTCCTCGACGACGAGCGAACCGCGGACGACCTCGTCTTCCAAATTAATTTTGAAATCATCGGAGCCGCCCATATCTTTGAGCAGATGCCAGAGATTTGTGCCGTAAAGCTGGCTCGATTGATTCGCCATTCGCGACGGCAGATCGGTAAATCCGACGATCGTCGCGCCTTTATAGTTATAAGATTCGCCGGGGCGCGTGACTTCGCAATTACCGCCTTGTTCGGCGGCGAGATCAACGATCACCGAGCCCTGTTTCATGCTTTCGACCATTTTCGTCGTGATCAGGATCGGCGCGCGCTTGCCGGGAATCAGCGCGGTCGTGATGATGATGTCAACTTCGGCGGCTTGGTCGGCAAAGAGCGCCATTTCGGCGTCGATGAACTCTTTGCTCATCGTTTTTGCATAGCCGCCTTCGCCCGTGCCGTCTTCTTCAAAATGAAGTTCGAGAAATTCCGCGCCGAGACTTTCGACCTGTTCTTTGACGACGGGACGCGTATCGAACGAACGGACGATCGCGCCAAGCGAACGCGCCGCGCCGATCGCCGCCAGTCCCGCGACGCCCGCGCCGATGATCAAAACTTTCGCCGGCGGAACCTTTCCCGCCGCCGTGATCTGTCCGGTAAAAAATCGCCCGAACGCATTCGCCGATTCGACGACCGCGCGATAACCCGCGATATTCGCCATTGAGCTTAAGGCATCCATTTTCTGCGCCCGCGAAATGCGCGGAATCGCGTCCATCGCGATCACGTTCGCGCCCTGGGCGGCGAGTTTTTCGAGCAGCTCTTGATTCTGCGCGGGATAGATAAAACTGATCAGCATTTTTCCCTTTGAAAGCATTTCGGCTTCGTGTTTGCCTAATTTTTCATTCATTTCCGGCGCGCGAACCTTTAAAATAATGTCAGCTTCCTGCCAGAGCGCGGCGGTCTCATTAATGATCCGGCAATTCGCTTTTTCAAATGCTTCGTCGGGAAAATTGGCTTTGGCGCCCGCGCCCGCTTCAATTAATATTTCAAAGCCGAGCTTTTGCAGTTTTTGCGCGGTGTCGGGCGTTGCCGCAACGCGTGCTTCGCCCGCAAAGATCTCTTTCGGGACGCCTATTTTTTTCGGAGTAATTTTTATCGCGGTCGGAACTTCGGCAGAACTATCAACGGTTGTCGTCATAATTTTGGTTCGGGGTATTGGATTAGAATCAGGTCGCAATTCTAACGAGCATCATACCTTGCACTTGCTTGTCGGTCAAAATGAAATATAGGTTAGTTTGACACTAACCTTATATTAACAAAAGTAATTTTTATGTGGCGGCATATTTGCCGATGATCGCGTCGAGTTTTTTTGCCGTTTCCGGATTCCAATGCTCGGGCGCGGTAAAGATCGCGCTGCGCGTCGCCCCGGCAAACGGATTCGGCGTCCGTTTCGCCGCGACGCGTTTGACGGCTTCCTTCAAAACGAGCTGCGCGTTGCGGACGTTTTTCGTCAGATATTCGACGACCATATCGATCGAAACGGCGTCGTGGTCTTCGTGCCAGCAATCGTAATCGGTGACGAGCGCGAGCGTCGCATAGGCGATCTCGGCTTCGCGGGCGAGCTTGGCTTCCTGCAAATTCGTCATTCCGATAATGTCCATGCCCCACGAGCGGTAAACATTCGATTCCGCTTTGGTCGAAAACGCCGGACCTTCCATACAGATATATGTTCCGCCGCGATGAATTTTCAGATCTTCGACCGTTTTACACGACGCTTCCAAAATATCGCCGAGTTCGGCGCAAACCGGATGCGCGAAGGTGATATGCCCGACGATGCCGCCGCCGAAAAACGTTGATTCTTCCGTGCGTCCACGAGTTCTGTCAAAAAACTGATTGGGAATACAAAAGTCGGTCGGCGCGTAATCTTCTCTTAAGCTGCCGACCGCCGAGACCGACAAAATATAGTCGATTCCCAAAAGCTTCATCGCATAGATGTTGGCGCGAAAGGGAAGCTCCGAAGGCGTCAACCGATGCCCGCGCCCGTGGCGCGGCAAAAAGGCGACGCGTGTCCCCATCAAAGTGCCGATAATAAAAGCGTCCGAAGGTTTGCCGAACGGCGTGTCAACTTCCGTCTCGGTAATGTCCGTTAGTTCCGGCATCTGGTATAAACCGCTGCCGCCGATGATTCCAATTTTTACTTGTTCCATTTTTATATTCTGATTTTTCAATTTTTTGAAATTATTTCTGATCAATAAGTTCCGTCTGATTAATCGGATTGAAATTTTCCTTTTCAACTTCGGTGGCTTTTTGAAAATCTGCGTCAGCTAATTTGGTTTTACCTTGCTTTTTGTAAGATTCGGCACGATGACGAAAAGCCTCCGCCCAAAGCGGATATATTTCAATCGTCTTTGCGTAATCTGTGACAGCCGATGCAAAATCGCCTTTCCGAAAATAAATTTCCGCACGGTTAAAATAATAAACGCCGTTTTCCCCGGACAGCGAAATAGCTTTTGTAAAATCCTGTATTGCCGCATCAAGATTACCTTTATACAGATAGCTTAATCCGCGCGCATTGTAAGCTATAGCCATTTGCGGATCGAGTTCGACAGCCTTTGTCAAATTTTTAATTGCCTGATCATACTCTCGTTGCTCGTAATATATGCGGGCGAGATTATAAAAAGTAGCGGCTTGCGGCATTATTTCGAGCGACTTATTGAAATCCGCGATTGCCAAATCATACTTTTTCAACACAGTGTAAGTAGTTCCCCGATTGATGTAAACCTTCACATCTTTGGGATTTAATGAAACCGATTGATCAAGGTCTTTGATCGCTTTGGCATAATCACCTTTTGATTGAAGAGCAATTCCTCTGTTCATATAAAATTGTGCCAGAGTGTCATCCGGTAATTTCGAACCTGTTTCTATTGCTTTGTCATAATCCTTGATCGATAAATCGAATTCACGATTAAAGCTGTATGCAACACCGCGATTAAAAAAAAGTTCCGGAGATTTTGAATAAAGATTTATCGCTTTTGTGTAATTTTCAATTGCCGCCGGAAAATCTCCGCGACCAAATGCCGTGGTTGCTTCATTAATAAACTGTTGTACTTTTTGGAGTTCTTCCCGACTTTGTCCAAAAGTTAATAGTGGAAAAAACGCGGCAAATAAAATTATATGTAAGATGAGATGTTTTCTTTTCATAATCTTTTCCATATTCAATTATGTAAATGCCATCATCTGCCAGTTTTACTTCTTTCCGCAATCGGCATCGGCGACGTATTTGGCGAGCGTGCCGGCGTTTCTTCTGGCTAAGAGATCATCCATTCGCGCCGCTTTCGCCTTCGGGTTTTCCTTGAGCATCGCTTCATAGGTTTTGACGACGCTTTCCATACCGGCGAGCTGCGCGGCGTCTTCGTCAGCGGCTTGATCGGGATTTTCGAGTTTGAATGCCGTCATCGCGATCAAATATTGTCCGATCAATTCGGTGCCGAATTTGATTTTCTTGTCGAGCAGCACGGCGCCCGTTCCGCCGCAAACGATGACCGTCACATCTTTGGTGTCCGACGCCCATTTGACCGCCCACGCGCGCATCTCTTTCGCGTCTTTGTCAAAAGGTCTGGCTTCCAAAAATTGCGAGGCTTTGATCAGTTTTTCCTGGTCGGTTTGCCCGAAGCCTCTTTGGGCGGTCAATCCGAGCAATAAAAGTAAACCTAAAACGATCGTCAGTTTTTTCATCTAAAATCTCCCTAATTTTTCTTTTAACGGTCAAAGCAAAAAGTATAAATCAAAACAAACAAAAATCAGAGCGGTTAAACTCTGATTTTTTTGAAGCGCAGTTTTCTGCCGAAAAGTTTTAAGCGATGTAAACCGGCGCAGTTTCGCGGCTGCCGATGATGTTCGGGTCGTGAACTTTTGCGAGACCGCAGTTGAGCAGCGTTCCTTCGGCGGCGTGGGTTGTCGCGTCGGCGCCGTTGGTATGCGCCATTTCGTGTACCAAAGTTCCGGTTACGGTCCAATATCCCCACATATAAGCCTGTTCGCAAATTGTGATCTCTTTTCCGCCGACGGTATTAGTAAAAGCGTAGGTGGTTTTGAGCGGACAATAACTGATCCAAATCGTATCGTCATCAAAAACATCGTCAAACGATCTGCCGCCGGGAAGTGCTTTGAACGCATCGTTGCACGCCTTACTTCCTTTTATGTTGCTTCTGATAATGCCGATCGCTTTTTCGAGCATTTTCTTTTGTTTATCAAGCGCCGCGTCGTATGGAAGCCATTCGGCATTGCCATTTTTGACAGGACCGACATGTGCCGAACCTGCAATGTTTATTTTCATATCACAAATCTCCTTTTAAGAATTCTTAGTATCAATCGTAAGATACAGATGAGTGACGCTCGCAAAAATTTAATTTGCCCGAAAAATTAAACGGCGCGCGCCTCGATCCTGCCGTCTTTTTCGGTCAAACGGCACAGCGGATGTGTAAAGTCGTGATAAAAAAGACATAGCCAATTTTCGCGCAAGGCAAGCGGCAACAGGTTTTTTTTGGCAATTAGCGTTTCGACCGGAAAAAGATCGTAGCCCATGATCCACGCCGCCGGCAGGTGCGCCCGCGTCGGGATCAGGTCGGCAAATCCGTAAAGCGACAAACCGCCGCGCCGCAGATAGACGGTTTGCATCGTCGCGGAATGTCCGCGAACGGTTTGCAGAGTTAAGCCTTCGACGACTTCATAATCATCGGTTTTTAATTCGAGCTGTCCGCTTTCGACGAGCGGTCGCCAATTTTCAGGAAGATAACTGGCGCGGTCGCGTTCCGTGGGGTTTTCCGCCGCGTCAAATTCGCTTTTTGAAACAAAATAGCGCGCATTCGGAAATTGCGGGATCGGTTTTGAATGAGAGGCTAACCCGCCCGCTACCGCAGGCGGTTCTGACAAAATGGTATTTCCGCCGGCGTGATCGAAATGCAGATGCGTATTGACGACGATCGAAATATCTTCGGGCTTATAGCCGGTTTTTTCAAAAAGGGTTTGGGCAAAGGATCGTTTGCGGAGTATACCGTAGATGCGGGTTTGTTTTTCCGACCATTTTTCGCCGATGCCGGTTTCGACGAGGATTCGTTCCGTCGGTGTTTCGATGAACAGGCAATTCATATTCATCTGAATCCGATTGCGTTCGTCGGGCGGGCAAAACTTTTCCCAGAGAACGCGCGGAACGACTCCGAACATTGCCCCGCCGTCGAGTCTGAATTCGGTATCGGGAATAATTTCGATGCGATAATCGCCAAAAATCATAATGGAAAACGGAAAATGAAAAACGGAAAATATTTTAGATCAAATATTTTCCGTTTTCCGCTATTGTTTTTTCATTGAACTTATTTCTTCTTCGGATCAGGTTTTGCCGGAACCGGTTTCTTCGCGTCTTTCGACGGTTTGGTCGAATCGCTTTGCGATGTCGGCGGCATTTGCTGCGGCATCTGTTGTTGCTGCTGCTGCATTTGCTTCTTCATCAATTCCTGCATCTGTTCATCGGAAACCTGCGGAATCACAAAATCTTCGGCAACCGTGACATTGTTGCTGGCGATGATGTCGTCCATCACTTTCTTTTGTTTTTCATCTTCGAGTTTTGTCTTGATGTAATCATCGACCGGCATTTCACGCGCGGTCGGATTGTCGGGATCTTTGACCATCGTCGAAAAAAGAATGTGGCGGACGTCGTAGGTTTGTTTGGTTTGTCCGGTCTGGTCTTTGGTTTCGCCTTTTTTCTCGAGTTTGATGATGTGAAAACCGAACGGTGTCGCGACGAGTTCCTGCGTAAATTGTCCGGGTTGAAGCCCGAGCGCCGCCGCTTCAAAGGCTTTATCAAAGCCGCCGCCTTCGGTCACGTTTTCGTACAGACCGCCTTTGTCCTTGCTGCCCGGATCGTCGGAAAATTCTTTGGCGAGCGCGGCGAAATCTTCGCCTTTTTTCAAACGTTCCAAAACTTCATTGCCTTTCGCTTTTTTCGCTTCGGTCGTGTTGAGCTCGGGATGTTCGCTCAGATATTTTTGAATATCTTCAGGCGTGACTTCCGATTTTTTGGCTAAAACATCGGTCGAATACATCCGCGACAAAAACTGCGCCTGCTGCAATTTGCTTTGCAGCGCAACCTTTTTCTCGAAGTCTGCCGGTAATTCGCCCGATTTTACTTTGGCTTTCGCTTCCGCTTCGTAGATCTTGATCTTGGCGAATTCGGTCTTCATCTGCGTTTTTTCTTCTTCGGTCGGTTCGGTATCTTCCGGCACCGATTTATTTTTACGGGCAAAATTTAACTGAACGTCGAGAAATTGCTGAAATTCGGTGGCGTGAAGTTTTTGTTCGGCGTTGGTGCCGTCGCCTTCGCCGTAAAATTCCTTAACCTGATCTTCGGTGATAAAACCGAACGGCGGCATCGGACCTTTGTCCTTATTAATTTCCTGGTCGTAAGTGCGCGCCCAAATGACGGCATCGATTATTTCCAGAGCCTTTTGTGTATTTTCGTCGTTGACCGTCGGGTCTTTTTGAGCGGCACTGGCGAGCGCGAGAAGCTGTTTGATGCTGTCGAGCTGCTGTTTCTTCATCTCCGGATCATCCGCCAGTTTCTTCAGCATCATCGGGTTGGCGTCTTTCAGCAGAAGTTCCATTTCTTCTTTCGTCATCGTGTTGAACGAAACTTCACCGTTGCCGTGTCCGCTGCTCGTCTTGTTTTTCCAAATGACGAGACCGGCACCGATTGCCAGGATCACGCCTAATAAAATTATTGCTTTTGTTAAACTACTCAAGATTTTAAATCCT
>JBBQOA010000076.1:0-11591 GCA_038330465.1 Pyrinomonadales bacterium | reverse complement strand
GGCGTCGATAACAATCCCTATGGCCACACATCGTATGTGATCGACAAAAATCTTTATCCGGAAGATCATCCGTATAACTGGCAGGTGATCGGTTCGCTTGAAGACCTGGACCGCGCGACGGTCGCCGACGTCAAGGAATTTTTCCGCCGCTGGTATGTGCCGAACAATGTGACGCTGACGGTCGCCGGCGATTTCGATCCGGTGCAGGCGAAAAAATGGGTTGAAAAATATTTCAGCGAAATAAAACGCGGCGAAGATATCAAACCGCTGCCGAAACGCTCGGGCGAGGTCAAAGAAACGGTCAAACTTTATTCCGAAGATAATTTTGCAAAATTGCCCGAACTAACGCTTGCGTGGGCGACGCCCGAGCGATTTAATCCCGATTCGTATCCGCTCGATGTTTTGGCAAACTATTTATCGGAAGGCAAAAGCGCGCCTTTTTATCAGGTTTTGGTCGAAGATAAAAAGATTGCACCGGTCGTCAGAATGTCCGACGACACTTCGGAAATGGCGGGACAATTCGAATTATCGGTGCGCGCTTTTGAAGGAAAAGACCTTGACGAAGCCGCCGCCGCGATTGACGAGGCGTTCGCCAAATTCGAGAAGGACGGCATTTCGGAAAAAGATCTGAGCCGCATCAAAGCGGGACAGGAAACGCAGTTTTACAATTCGCTTTCGAGCGTACTCGGCAAAGGCTTTCAGCTCGCCCAATACAATGTTTTCGCGGGCGATCCGGGATTTGTCGAACAGGATATCAAGAATATCTTAGCTGTCACGCCCGCCGATGTGATGCGCGTCTATCAAAAATATATCAAAGGCAAAAACTACGTTGCGACGAGTTTTGTACCGAAAGGGAAATTAGATCTGGCGCTCGAAGGCTCAAAAAAAGCCGAGATCGTCGAAGAAAAGATCGTTCAGGGCGCGGAAGCCGAAGTCGATCCGACCAAAAATGCGACCTACGAAAAAACGCCGTCGAGTTTTGACCGAAGCAAAGAACCGCCGTATGGAACGGCGCCGACCGTGACGACGCCCGCGATCTGGGAAAACAAACTTGCCAATGGCTTGCGCGTGTTGGGAATCGAAAACAGAGAAGTTCCGCTCATTCAATTCGAGATCGTCGTTGACGGCGGACAATTGCTCGAAAATATCAACAAGGTCGGCGTTTCGAATCTGATGGCGCGGATGATGACGCAGGGGACGGCGCGCAAAACGCCGCAGGAATTAGAAGAAGCGATCCAGCAATTAGGCGCGACGATCAATGTTTTTGCCGGCACGGAAGATGTCCGGTTGAGCGTCAATACGCTCGCCAGAAACTATGACGCGACGCTCGCGCTCGTTCAGGAAATGCTGCTCGAACCGCGTTGGGATGCCAAAGAATTCGAGCTCGTCAAACAAAGCGTGGTCAGTCAGATTCGTCAGCAGGAAGCGAATCCGAACGCGATCGCGCAGAATAATTACAATCTTTTGATCTACGGCAAAGACAATATCCGTTCGCGCAATATTTTGGGCACGCTCGAATCGGTCAACGCGATCACGCTCGATGATCTGAAGGCTTTTTACAACAAAAATCTGTCGCCGACGGTTGCGCGGATGCAAGTTGTCGGAGCCTTGAATAAGGCGAAGATCACGAGTTCTTTGAGCGCGCTCGGCAAAAACTGGAAAGCCAAAAAGGTTTCGATTCCCGTTTATGAAACTCCGAAAGCGCCCGCCAGATCGCAAGTTTATTTCTACGACGTGCCCGACGCGAAACAATCGGTCCTGCGCTTCGGCTATCCGGCGTTGGCGGCGACCGATCCGGATTTTTATCCCGCAACCGTGATGAATTATATCCTCGGCGGCGGCGGTTTCGCCTCGCAATTAACGCAGCAATTGCGCGAAGGCAAAGGCTATACATACGGCATCAATTCCGGATTTTCGGGCACCAAAAGTCCGGGCGCATTCACGATCGCGAGCGGCGTCCGGAGCAACGTAACGCTTGAATCGGCGCAGCTCGTCAAGGAAATTTTGGAGAATTACGGCAAAAATTATTCTGAAAAAGATATGGAAACGACGCAGAGTTTTCTGATCAAAAGCAACGCGCGCGCCTTTGAAACCGCCGGTGCAAAACTGAATATGCTCGAAAATATCGGCAAATACGGTTGGAAATATGATTACGTCAAAGGACGTGAACAGATCGTCAAAGCGATGACCGTTGAGCAGATCAAAACTTTGTCGGCAAAATATCTCGACCCGAACAAAATGATCTGGCTCGTCATCGGCGATGCCAAAACACAATTGCCGCGCCTTAAAGAACTCGGATTCGGCGAACCGATTTTGATTAATAAATAGAAAGTGTTTTCGGCAATCGTAAACAAGAGCCGGATATTGATGAATAGAAAAAGAAATGCCTAAATTTCAAAATCTAAACGAAGCATTTTTGTATGGAAAGTTTTTAAGGGAAATAGCCGAAGATTGATGCATAAGTCATTTGTAGTAAAATCGAAATATGAAAACACTTGAAATAAAATTACCCGACGAGATTTTCGGCATTTTAAGCACGATTGCCAAGCAGAAAGATAAGTTTATCGTTGACGCAATCAAAGAAAAACTGGTGCGTGAGAAGAAATACTCCCTTCTCGCGGAAGGCTATCAAGCGACTTTCAATGAAGATTTGGCATTAGCAAAAGATTTTGAAGCGGCGGATTTTGAAAATGTATGAGCCAAATCCTCAAAGGCGAAATTTATTGGGCGAATTTGAGTCCGACTGTCGGAAGCGAAATCTCGAAAACTCGTCCGGTTTTGATTGTTTCCAACGACATCAATAACCAATACGCCGCCACCGTTTCAATTCTCCCGATTACTTCGACAACCGCGAAAGTTTATCCGTTTGAAGTCTTTTTGCCAAAAGACGAAGGGAATTTAGCTAACGATTCAAAAGCCAAAGCCAATCAAATTCGCACTATTGACAAACAACGAATCGGCAACAAAATCGGTAAAATAAGTAAGTCGAAATTAGTCGAAATCGAAGAAGCGATGTTGACGCATCTTGGCATTGAGAGATAAATATTGTGAAATCATTTAAATCAAAATTCATTGTTTCAGCCGTTTTACTTTTCTCAATCGTTTCCGGCGCCTTCGCACAAACGCCGCAAAAGGTCGATAAAAAACAGATGGCGGCGCAGGTCAAAGCGGAGTTTTTGCACGCCTGGAACGGTTATAAAAAATATGCGTGGGGACACGACGATCTGAAACCCGTCAGCAAAACTTACCGCGATTGGTACGGGCAGACGATCCTGATGACGCCGGTCGATTCGCTCGATTCGCTTTATTTGCTTGGATTTAAAAAGGAAGCGGACGCCACGCGAAAATATATCACGGCGAATCTTTCGTTCGATAAAGACATCACGGTGCAGAATTTCGAGATCACGATCCGGATTCTCGGCGGTCTGCTTTCAAGTTACCAGATGACGGGCGACAAAAAACTGCTCGCGCTCGCCGATGATCTCGGCACGCGGCTCTTGCCGGTTTTCGATTCGCCGACCGGTTTGCCGTATCGCTTCGTCAATCTCAAAACGGGCAAAACGTGCGATCCCGTGACCGGACCGGCGGAAGCGGGAACTCTTTTAATCGAATTCGGCACGCTTTCGAAACTAACCGGCAAGCCGATCTATTTTGAAAAGGCGAAACGCGCGCTTGTAGAAGTTTACAAACGCCGTTCGCCGCTCGGGCTCGTCGGCGAGAGCATCAACGCCGAGACGGGCGAATGGACCGACACCGACAGCTTTATCGGTTCGGGCATCGATTCTTATTACGAATATTTGCTGAAATGCGCGATCCTTTTCGACGATCAGGACTGCCGCAAAATGTATGATGATTCGATCTTGGCGATCAATAAATATCACGCTGACGAGGTGGACGGCGAACTCTGGTATGGACATAACGATATGTTCACGGGCAAACGAAAAGCGACCACCTACGGCGCGCTCGACGCGTTTTTTCCGGCGGTTTTAGCTTTAGGCGGCGATCTTGACCGCGCCGCACGTCTTCAGGATTCGGGCTATAAAATGTGGATCACGAGCGGCATCGAACCCGAAGAATACAATTACAAAACGGGAGAGATCAGCGACGCGGGCTACGCCTTGCGCCCCGAGATCGTCGAATCGGCGTATTATCTTTATCACTTTACAAACGACGAAAAATACTTGCGAATGGGCAAAACCTTTTTTGACGATATGGTCAAATACTGCCGCACGGATGTTGCTTACACGGGCTTGAAAAGCGTCAAAACGAAAGAGAAAAACGACTATATGCACAGCTTTTTGTTCGCCGAAACCTTTAAATATTATTATTTATTGTTTGCGCCGCCGAAGACTTTGGATTTTAAAAAGGTCGTCTTCAACACCGAAGCGCATCCGATTCGGAAAACCTGGTAAACACGTAAGAGGAACGAAGATTTAGAATGCAAGAGAATTTCTTTCCTGCCGCATTGCTGGCTTTATTACTTTTCATCTTCTTTGAAAATTGAACCGGCTTCTTCCGGAGTTATTTTAAAACCCAAAATTTCCGCTGCCCGTGACAAAACCGGATCTCGACCGTTGATCAGATCCGCCGGGTTAGGAACCAGTTTTTCATCCGGTAGCACTCCGACCTTTTCAAGCCGCTGACCGTCTTTCATTATTAAATCGGCGATCGTGACGCTTACTCCGTAAAAGACAAAAAATTTCAGTCCAAACGAATGCGGCAAATATATTGATGTCATGACCTCTCCGGCTGATTGATCGCCGACCACGATTCCGCGCTTTTCCAATTGGACTATTCTCGCGAAAATCTCCGCTGCCGAGGCTGTATAGGCATCGATTAAAACCACCAGCTTTCCCTTAAATGGTTTTTTGACATTGGGTTTTATCAACCATGGTTTGATGCCCTTGCGCTCAACGGTTTTTCCGGCATCGATCTCCCGGTCAAAAAAATTACCGACCATCTGTACGAGTGAATCGTGATAGCCGCCGCGATTGCTTCGTAAATCCAGGATCAAGACTTCGTTTTCTTTGACTTTATCCATCATCTTGTTAACTTTGATCTCTGACAGTTCAAAACTCGGCATTTTGATGATCGATAAACCGGGGATTTTGTTGTAAAAGGTTGGGCTGTTATACGCTTCATCATACTTTTCAATTTTGAGTTCCCGATCGCGCTTTTCAAGCAAAAATCGGCTCGCTTCGACGATTTTTGCCTGCACATTGATCTTATATTTATTTCCGTTCGGTTTGATAATCAAAAGATTAAGCGATGGTTGCGGCTGCAGACTGAAGAAATGTCTGAGCAATACTGAATATTCCTGACGATCGAGAATGAAATCCTCAATTGAATGGAGCTGATCTCCAACGCGAATCCCTTTTTTATAGGCATCGCTTTCAATATTGATTTTTGTCACGAACGTTTTGCTGTCGATCAATAGCAAATTCAGTCCGTAATCAACGCTAAATGTTTTTCTTGGCGGCGAAAAGTAAAGATGCGAATCGTCAAATAAATAACAGAAACGGGTGATAAAATCGGTCATTTCATTCGAAGATGCGGCATTTTTGATCAATTCACGGGTTTTTGCATAGTTTTCTTCAAGATTAATCCCATGAAAATTAGCGTCATAATAGTTTTTCTGGATATCATTTTTTACGTTTTCCAGCATATCGAGGCTGACCACACGCTCCGTTTTCAAATCCTGAGCGTGAACCGTGAAAGCAAATAAGATGAGGGTCAGTTCAACGAACAAAAATCTTTTTTTCATAAAATTATCTTCCGTTTAGAGCAATAAAATCAGAGATATATTCATGAAATCTTTTATCACATTTCTAAAATAATTTCATTAAAATTTCGTTGCGGTTCTTTTCCGAAAACAACCAACGATTTTCGCGATAGCGCTAAATAATGTAAGATATTCAAGCAATGGCAGCAAAAAAAACGAAGGCTTCACAGAAGTCTGAAAAGAAAATTTTGATCACCGGCGGCACGGGTTTCTTGGGAACGCATCTGGTTCGGCAATTTCTCGACGCGGGCGCGAAAAATCTGCGCGTGATGGCGTCGAGCGTTCCCGAATGGATGACGGACGCGGGCGTTGAACCGCTCGCCGGTTCGGTGACGCGCAAGGATGATGTCGCGGCGGCGACCGTCAATTGCGAAGCCGTCTATCATCTCGCCGGAAAAGTGTCGTTTGCCTATGACGGCGCGGCGCAGATGAATCGGATCCACGTCGAAGGCACGCGGCTGTTGGCGCAAGCGGCGAAGGAAAATAAGGTCAAAAATTTTATTCTCGCCTCATCGAGCGGGACAAGCGCGATCACCGACGTCGGCGAAATAACCGACGAAACATATCCGCAGCCGGTTGAAATTTTGACGAAATGGGCTTATTACGCCTCGAAATATTATCAGGAAAAAACCGCGCTGCAGGTTTTCAAAGAGAAGGGCGACCGGCTCGTTATTCTCAATCCGTCGCTGCTGCTCGGCGAGGGCGACGACCGCCTCAGTTCGACGAAGATCGTGCTCGATTTTATGGCGAAAAAACTGCCGATCACGCCGACCGGAGGCGTCAATTTCGTGGACGCGCGCGATGCGGCGGCGGCTTTTTTGAATGCGCTCGAGAGGGGCAGACATCAGGAAAGATATCTGCTCGGCGCGGTCAATTGGACGGTCAGGGAATTTTTTGCGCGGCTCGAAAGACTTTCGGGCGTTTCAGCGCCGATGTTCAGCGTCCCGAAATCGATCGCCGTCGCCGGTTCGAATTTTATTTCGTCGCTTTATAAAACTTTCGAAAAGCGCGCGCCGTTTGAAGCGTCAGAAGTTGAAATGGGCGAATATTTCTGGTACTTCGATTCTTCAAAAGCCAAAGAAGAATTAGGTTTTACGACGCGCGAACCGATGGAAACTTTGCAGGATACAATCAAATACCTACGCGAAAACTTCCTCGGCGAAGGCATCTTTAAATAGTTTTTAGCCACGAAAAGCCGCGAATGAACACGAAAGTATAGCAAAAAGATTTCGTGTTCATTCGGGTTTATTCGTGGCTAAAATTTCTTAAAAAACGAATTTCGCCGAAAGTTGGATCGTCCGCGCGCCGCCGTAGAGATAAAAAGGCGTGAAATTTCCACTGCCGAAAGTTGAATTTGCCTGACCGAAATAATTGTTCGGCTGAAAACTTCCGTTTGAAAACAAAGTTCCAAGGCTTCCGCTCATATCCGCAAAATTCGGGTTGTTCAATAAATTATAAGCATTGATCGAGAGTTCGAACCGCATTTCGTTAGTCAAACGAATCCTGCGTTGCAGGCTCGTATCAAGCTGGAAAAGCCCGAAACCGCGTAAAGAATTGCGTTCGAGCGTGCCTTGACGAATTGTTGCCGGAATCGAAAAAGCATTTGGATTCAATTGTTTGATGCCGTTCGCCGTCAAAAATGCGGGCACGCCCGCGACCGAATCGGCGCGGACAAATTCTTTGCCGAGATCGTTGAGACGCGAATAGCCGACCGTCAACGGAAATGCCGACCGCGCATTTGCAAAAGCCGCGATCGTCCAATCGCGCGTCAGTTGTTTTTTCCAGCCGCCGCCAAAAAACTTGGGGATTTCATAAACCGCATAAACATTCAATTGCCGTTGCGCGTCGAAATCCGCCGCGCCGCCGCGTTCAGCTTTCAAATCGGACGAAACAAAATTGTTTTCGCGCAAGGTATCGGGCGAAAAATTATCGGTCGATTTTGATAAGGTAAAGCGGGCATTGAACGAAAAACCTTGCGAAAAGCGGCGTTCAAACCGCAGTTGCAGCGAATTGTAGTTTGATTCGGCGTCGTTGTTGGTGAGCCGCACGAAATTATAGAGCGGGTCGGCGTTGGCGAAAGTGCGCGTCAGAAAAAGTTTGCGCCCGAAAGAAGCCGTATAGGTCGCCGTGAAAATATAATTGCGGATAAATTCCTGCTGATATTCGCTGAAAATATGCCACGTCCGCGGCGTTTTGAGATCGTCCGAGAAAACGATAAGAGGTTTCAGCGAATTGGTCGGCGTTGATGTAAAAAGCGAATTTCGCGCGACATTTCCGCTCGCAAATGGAAATGAATTGGCAAAAGATTCGCTTGCCGCCGCGTTGCCGTAATCGAAATAGAGACCCGCGCCGCCGCGCAGAACGGCTTTGCCGCTGCTCAAAATATTCCACGTAAAACCCGCGCGCGGCGCAAAATTCTTTGTTTGATTCCGCATCTGCGGCGAAGCATTTAGAAAACTGACATCTTCCAAACCCGTCGGCGGCGCAAAATCCGCGTCCCAACGCAAACCGAAATTGAGATTAAAACGCGGCGTGATGCGCCAATCGTCCTGCGCGAAAAGCGAAAAATTATCGATCGTGGCGGTAGGCGGTGCAAGGCGGGAAATTTCTTCGATGCGCGAAGCCGTTCCGTTCGTTTGGACGCCCGCAAACAAAACGCTGCGCTCGCGCCGCGCCGCACTGACGTCCGCCGAAAGCCGCCGGAAATCCGCGCCGAAACTGAAATTATGATTCCTCCGGATCCAGACGACCGCGCCGTTTGCCTGAAATTGATCGACGGTCGTTTCATTTCGGTTGCCGCGGGCGAGCGCCGAATTTTTGCCATTCAGGTCGTATTTGAGAAAATCGAACGGGGTTTGCAGAATCGCCGCCGAAACATCCGCGCCGCCGAAATTATCGGTCGAAAATTGCTGTCCGGCGGCGTTCCGCGTGAAATTTATGCGTCCATCGAGAACGAGCGTCGAGGTCGGGGTAAAGCTCGTCCAAGCCGACAGAGAATTGGTCCGGACGTCGAATTTTCGCAAAGTGTTGAGCGAAAATTCACGGTCACCGCGCAGGCTTGCCGTCGAATCGGCAAAATTATAACGGGTGCCGATGCGAAGACGTCTTGACGGTTGAAGATCGAGCCGCAGGCTGAAAATATTGTTTGCCGCCGGATTCGTAAAATTCGCCGAAAATTCCGCCAAACCGTTTGCCGTTGCGCGCCCATTGGCAAGCGGAAAAGCATTCAAAATTGCGCGCAGTTCGGGCGAAACCGTTTGACGCGAAAGTGCGTCCGGCACTTCCGAAACGACAAACGCGCCCTGCCGGAGCCGTAAGCCTTCGTAACCGCCGAAAAACCAGGCTTTGTCTTTCAAAATATAACCGCCGAGCGCGGCGCCGAATTGATTGAGCCGCGACAGCGAGCGTTTGAGATTTTTTGAATTGGCAAAAAAATCGTTGGCGTTTAATTTGTCGTTACCGAAAATTTCAAAGATCGAACCGTGATAAGCATTGCTTCCGCCGCGCGTCACGAAATTGACGGTCGCGCCCGCCGTCCGTTGATCCTTGACCGAAGCCAGCGTTTTAACGCTTGCCTCCTGAGTCGCGCCGAGCGTCGAAAGAGCGTTCGTGCCGCCCGAAGCCGTCAGCGCAGGCAGCGCGCCGAGATTGCCGGAAAGCGATGTTTCATCGGGCGAAACCGCCGTATTCGCGCTGATTCCGTCAACCGTAAAGGCATTCGAGGTCAAACGCTGACCGTTCGATGAGATCAAGCCCTGCCGGATCGTCGTTTGTTTATCGGCAGGCTGCGTGACGCCGCCGGCGGTCGAAAGCAGCGATTGAAAACTTCTGCCGTTAACCGGCAGTTCCGCCAGCGCCTGTTGGGAAATATTGGTCGAAATGCTTGTTTCCGTCCCATTGATGTTGGCGTCAGCCGTCACTTCAACCGTCGCGGAGACGCCGGAAACACCGCTATTAAAGGCGACGTTATTAACATTCCCGGTTCCATTGCCGAGACCGTTTCCTTGCCCGCCGCCATTGTTTGCCGCCGGATCTCTTCGCCGCCAATAGTTTTCGATGAAGGTTTCTCTTTCCGGTTCGGCAACCGGCACATCAACGCGTTTCGGCGCGGTGCCGTCCGTGATGATTTGTTCGTCAACCGCGACGAACGACGTAAACGGCGTGAGGATCTTAAATTCGAGACCGAGATTGGTAAGCATCGTTTGCAATTCTTCCGCGAGCCCTTTTTTTTGCAAACCCGTATAATCGCGCCGCGTCAGATCGGCGATCTTGCGCCGCGCCCAAATGGTTGCCAAAACATCGTTTTCGGCGTTTTGGTCAGGAAAATTGACGGTAATTTCACGCTGAAAAATCTGTCCCTGCATTTTGCCGTGCAGAATGACCTTGCCGCTGCCGCCTTTGGCATATCTGCCGACGACCGAAACGGGTTTCGCGTCAAAGAGGTCGGGAATCATTTTCGGAAAAACTTCGTCCGTTTCAATGCCCTGAAATTCGAGCGAAATGTCGGTCAGCAGCGGATTTCTGACGCGTTCGTAAAATCTTCGCGCGGCGGCGGAACCGTTATCTTTGAGTCCGACATATTCGACCTCGCCGCGACCTTCGCGCGACATTTCATCGAGCAGATAATGATTGACCGAATCGCCGATGCCGAAGGCAAAAATCCGCGCGTTCGGGTATTTTTGAACTTCGGCGAGAATTTCGGCTTCGTTGCCGATCTGTCCGTCGGTCATAAAACAGACGATCCGAACGTGATCCTGCGCGTCCGAAGGCGCGAGCGCGGCGCGGATCGCGGTCATCATTTCGGTGCCGCCGCCGGAATTTGAATCGGACAGCCAACGCTTCGCTTTTTCAACATTTTCTTTGGTCGCGGCAACGGGTTGATCGAATAAGATGCGCGTATCACCCGCAAAAGTAATGAGGTTGAAAGTGTCGTTCGGATTGACGTTTTCGAGCGAAAGACGCATCGCTTCCTTCGCTTTTTTGATCGGAAAACCGTCCATCGACCCGGAGGTGTCGAGCACGAAAATGATTTCTTTAGGCATCGTGTCGGCGGGAAAAACTTTGCCTGGCGGCTGCAGCACAAGCGTAAAAAAACCGCCGCCGCCGTCTTTATGCGTCAAAATCGCGTCCTCGATCTTTTGTCCGGCGGTCTTATATTTTAAGACGAAATCGCGGTTCGGAATTTCGTCTTCGTTCTTTAATTTGACGACAAATTGACTCACCGAAAACTGCTGAGATTCGATCAAATGTGTGTTTGACGAAAGATTTTCGATCGAAACACCGGCGTCCAGTTTAATTTGCATCGAAACGGTCTGACCGGGACGCGATTTCGATTTCGGCGAAATTCGGGCGGCATCTTGCGGGTCGGTCGAGGACGGCAGATACCGCTCGCCAATCGTCATCGGAAACATAAATTCATAAGTATCGTCGGCGTATTTCAAGGTTTCGACATAGCTGATAATGATTTTTATCTCGGCTGCGGGCGTGATATTGGCAACCGATTGCGTGAAAATATTCGGGCGCTCCTGTTCAAGCAGCGCGGCGGTTTTGCCTTGCTGTTTGGCTTGATCGTAGGTTTCCTGCGCTTTTTGGCGCTCCATAATTTTGCCTTTGATGATGCGCGCGCCGATCGTCATCGTCAGATCGTCAACCGCCGCGTCATTCGGCAGCGGAAATGTGTAAACGGCTTCGATATTTTCGTTGAACGGATTTTGAAAGGTTTGCGTGACCGTCACGCGCGAAATGAAACCGCTGATTTCGGCTTTGACGTCCGTATTTTTGAGCGGACAAAGCCCGCTTGAGGCGTCGC
>JBBQOA010000075.1:0-11596 GCA_038330465.1 Pyrinomonadales bacterium | reverse complement strand
CGCCGATCTTCAGAAAAAACTTGAAGAATACGACAAAATGGGTCGTGAATTAAAATTCAAACAAGAAGATGCCAAAGTTCGCTATGAAAATCGTGAGCGAATTGTGATGGGTCCGGTTCGGCAGGACATCGGCAACGCGCTTCAAGAATTTACCAAGAAAAACGGTTTTGCGATGATTCTTGATGTTGCTAAACTCGATAATGCCGGAATAATTCTCGGTTTAGACGAAACGGCTGATGTGACCAAACAGTTCATCACCTTTTACAACGCCCGTCCGGCAACGACCGCCGTTGTTCCGAAATAGTAGAAAATTATAAAGGCTTGTAAATCAGAAGTCAGAAGTCGGCTCGCAAGATCGGCTTCTGACTTCTGTATTGTTTGGACAAATTTTTTAAGTACCCCAAATTTACAAATCTAAAACTTTTCGCTAATTTGTAATCTGCAATTTAAAATCTAAAGTTATACGAGCAAATATGAGCCTTCTGCTTGATTCACGCGCCATTCAGGAAATCCTGCCGCATCGGTATCCGTTTTTGTTGGTTGATAAGATCATCGAGCTTGAACCGCGAATCCGGATTGTCGGTATTAAACAGGTCACCATCAACGAGTATTTTTTTCAGGGACATTTTCCCGATGCGCCCGTGATGCCCGGCGTTTTGCAAATCGAAGCGCTCGCGCAGGTCGGGGCGATCTTAGCCTTGCGCGAATTTGAAGACCGCGACAACAAAATTCCGTATTTCAGCGGAATTGAAAAAGCGCGTTTTCGCCGTCCGGTTGTGCCGGGTGACACGCTTGTCTTAGAAGTAACGGCGATCCGGATCGGCAGCAAAGTCCAAAAAATGCAGGGCGTTGCCAAAGTTGACGGGCAAGTGACAGCCGAAGCCGAAATTATGTGCATCATTGCCGACCGACCGAAAGGATGAATATGGAACAATTAAGACGCGCCTACGAAGAATATTATTATTATATTTTGGCGGCTGATATTGGAATTGGTCTTTTATTGGGCTTGATACCCTTAATTTTAGGCATCAAAAAGAATCAACGCAATGCGGGAATAATCGGTTTAATTACTTCGGTCATCGGCGGCGTGATGTCGCCTGTCTTGTCAATTCTTATTGTTTCGATTTTCGTTTGGCTGATCTTGAGAAAATCAAAAAACAAAGAAACCGCCAATGCTGAAAATTCTTCCGAAACACCGGTTTCCGGCGATTAAATCTGTAATCTGTAATTTGTAATTTTTTTCGAGCGCCTTCCTTTATGACATCTTTTATTCACGAAACCGCAATTGTCAGTCCGAAAGCAAAAATCGGTGCAGATTCTTATATCGGCGCGTTTTGCGTGGTCGGCGACGAAGTTTCATTAGGTGACGGCGTTCGTCTCGAATCGCACGTTGTGATCGACGGAAAAACTTCGATCGGCGACGAAACCCGCGTTTTTCCGTTCGTTTCGATCGGACTCGCGCCGCAGGATCTGAAATATAAAGGCGAACCGACCGCGACCGAGATCGGCAAGCGCAATCACATCCGCGAATTTGTGACGATTCATCGCGGCACGGCAGGCGGCGGCGGGCTAACGCGCATCGGCGACGATAATTTATTAATGGCGCAGGCGCACGTTGCGCACGATTGCCAGATCGGCAACGAAGTGATTATGGCAAATGCCGCGACGCTGGCAGGACACGTCGAGATCGCCGACCGCGCCAATGTCGGCGCTTATTCGGGCGTCCATCAATTTTGCCGCGTCGGACGCGAAGCTTTTGTCGGCGGTTATTCGGTCGTCGTCAAAGACGCGCTGCCGTTTGCGATCTCGCAGGGCAATCACGCGAAATGCTACGGCTTAAACCGTCTTGGAATGAAGCGGCGCGGCTACGGCAAGGAAACGATCGAAAAACTTCATCACGCGTATCATTTACTGCTGCTCTCAAAATTGAATACTTCGCAAGCCGTCGAGCGCATCCGTGAAGATATTTCAGATTGCGCAGAAGTCGATTATCTGGTCGAATTCATCGAATCGTCAAAACGCGGCGTCGTTAAGTAAATAAAGCAATAGACAACTTTCCAAAATAAAGATTTGAGAAATTCAACCAACTATTTCTGATCAAAAAACCTTGCGCCTTGGCAACTTTGCGTCTTCGCGTTAAAAAAACTATTTCGAAAAGATGTCTAATCTAAAAATTCACGCATCCAGATCTCCAAATTCAAAAGCTGAAAAACCTGTAAATTAAAATCTTCTTTGCCCGATTGATTGAGTTCGATGATTCGGCGTACTTCTTTGGGATCAAAAAGTCCGCGCCGTTTGATAGTTTCTTCCGCCAGCAGATCATCGATCATCGGTTTTAGGCTGGTCCGAAGCCACGCGCGAACAGGCGCGGAAAATCCGGCTTTTTTGCGCCAGATCACTTCTTTCGGCAAAATACTTTCGACCGCTTTTTTCAAAATATATTTGCGCTTGATGCCTTTGATCTTCAGCTCGGCGGGAATTTTTTCGCTCAGCGAAACGAGCTCGTGATTTAAGAACGGGACGCGCACTTCGAGGTTTGCCGCCATCGAGGTTTTATCGGTCGTGTCGAGATTCAGGGCAGGCATAAATGTTTTGAAATCGACGTATAAAAGCCGATTCAGCGGCGTGGCATCTTTAGATTTTTCAAAAAATGTCCGATGTTGCGCGTAGGCGTCAAAATCTTTCATCGAATCACCGAGATTTTTCGTATAAAGACGCGATTTCATCTCGTCGGTGAAATAAGTTCCGAAACCGAGATAACGATTTTCAAATTCCATTGCCGCGCTTCGTACAAATTTTTTCGCGTTCCGAAGCGGCGCGGTCAGTTTTCCTTTGACGCCGCCGTAAAGCATCGAATCGAGCGTTTTCATCAATGGACGACGCACGGCAGACGGAATAAAGTCGGTTAATCCGGCGATCTGCATCGCCATTTGACGCGGATAACCCGCAAAAATTTCGTCGCCGCCCATGCCCGAAAGCATTACTTTTTGCGTCGCCCGCGCTTGTTCCGAAATCAAAAAAGACGGAATCGCCATATCAATGACGGGCGCGTCCATCTGATAAACGAGTTTTGGCAAAAGTTCGGTCAAATCGGGCGTGAGAAGCGTTTCGTGATAATCGATCGGAAAAATCCCGGCGACGCGACGCGACCATTCAACATCGTCGGGAATAATGTCGTAGCTTAGATCTTCCGCTGAAATTCCGGTCGTGTAGGTCGAAACTTTTTTCGTATGGTGCGTCATCAGCGCGACGATCGACGAAGAATCGACGCCGCCCGAAAGAAATGCTCCCAACGGAACATCGGCGATCATTTCCATCTCGACGCATCTGTCGAGAGTTTCCAAAACTCGTTCGCGCCAGAAATTTTCGCTTTTATCTTTTTCTTCACGCGAAAAATCCAGATCCCACCATTCTTTAATCGAGATTTTGCCGTCTTTCCAAACAAGAAAATGCGCGGGCGGTAATTGATAAATTTCCTTAAAAAGCGTCTTTTCGTGAACTGTCCAAAGAAATGTCAGAAATTGATGCAAGCCTTCCAGATCGATCTCGGCGCGAATCAGTTTTGTCGCCAGAATCGCTTTGATCTCCGATGCAAAGACGAATTTGTCGCCGATCCGCGCGTAATAGAGCGGTTTGATGCCGCTGCGGTCGCGCACCAGCGTTAAGCTTTTTTCGCGCTCGTCCCAAACGGCAAAGGCGAACATTCCGTTCAATTTCGGCAGACAATCAATTTGCCATTCCTGAAAAGCACTGATCAAAACCTCGGTGTCGGAATCGGTGTGAAATTTATAGCCTTTGGCTTCGAGTTCGGCTTTGATTTCGAGATAATTGTAAAGTTCGCCGTTATAAGTCAGAACATAACGCCCGTCGGCGGAAAAAAACGGCTGATGTCCGGCGGCGGAAGTGTCGATGATCGAGAGTCTTCGATGTCCGAGACAGGTTTTTAATTGGTGCTGACCGAATTTGTCCGAAACAAAAACGCCTTCGTCGTCAAACCCGCGATGCTCGATCGATTTGAGCATCAGACCGATGAGATCTTCGGGTTTTGGTGAAATTAATCCGGCAATTCCGCACATTTTAAGAAAATATGAAACCACAGATTAACACAGAGAGGCGCAGATAAAAATTCGTTGAAATCTTTACTTTGCGCCTTCACAACTTTGCGGGAGATTTTCTTGTTTTCCGCAAAGTTGTAAAGGTGCAAAGAGTTCAAGGATCAAACCTTTTTCAATTTCCATTTTCCGCGTTTGAAAAGAATTGCCGAAACCACCGCGAGCAGCGAAAAAGCGATCGTGATCGCCCAGAAAACGCCGTGCGCGCCGAATCCGAATTGATATGCGAGCAGATATGCCATTGGAATCTCGAACAGCCAGAAGATGAAAAAATTCAGATAAGTCGGCGTCCACGTATCGCCCGCGCCGTTGAAAGCGGTTTCGAGAACCATTCCGAAACCGTAAAAGACAAAGCCGTAAGCGACGATTTGCAGCGCGTCACGACCGATCGCCTGAACATTCGGTTCGTTGGTAAAAAATCCGACGATCGCATTTGAAAAGAAAAGAAAAACAAAGCTGATCGATCCAAGAAAAGCGGCATTGATAAAAGCGGCTTTCCAAACCGATTTTTCGGCGCGTTCGGGATTTCCCGCACCCAAATTTTGCCCGACGAGCGTTGCCGCCGCGTTGCTCAATCCGATCGCCGGAAGCAGCGCGAAAATAATGATTCGCAGACCGATCCCGTAACCGGCAAGCGCGTTGTTTCCAAAACCGGCGACAACGCGCACCAATACGCTCCAGCTTGCCGTCGCGATCGTAAACTGCAAAACCGCGGGCGCGGCGATCTTGACGAGATTTTTAAGCAGACGGGTGTCAAGTTTCCAATGATCTTTGCGAATCGTAATGCGTCCGCCCCTGCGAAACAGCCAAAACGCCGCAAATAAAACGCCGATGCCGCGCCCGATCGTTGTGCCGACCGCCGCGCCCGTCACGCCGAGATGCGGAAATATCCAATTATCGACGAGCCAGTTTGGCGCATTGATGCCGAGCAGCGCGAAAATATCCGCGCCGTAAATAAAACACGGCGCAAGAAATATGTTCAGCAAATTCGCCAGAAACAAAACGCGCATCGCGATCGCCGCATCGCCCGCCCCGCGAAAGATCGCGTTGAGCAGAAACAGAAAAACGATCACCGCATTTCCGCCGAGCATGATCCGCATAAACATCGTGCCGTGTTCGATGACTTGCGGTTCGGCGCCGAGCGCCTTCAAGAGAACGGGAGCGAGAATTATTCCGAGAACGCTGATCAGCAGTGAAACGATCACGCCGAGAACGATCGCATGAGCAGACGATTTTGCCGCAGCTTCCTCGTCTTTTTCACCGATTCGGCGCGCGACGGTCGCCGTGGCGCCGATGCTCAAACCAATCGCAATGGCATAAACCAAAGCCATTATCGATTCGGTCAAAACGACGACGGCGACCGATTCCGCGCCCAAATGCGCGACAAAGAAAATATCCACCAGCGCAAAAACGCTTTCCATAATCATTTCCAAGATCATCGGAACTGCCAGTAGAAAAATCGCCAAACCGATCGAACCCTTTGTAAAATCGCGCGATGAACCGGCAACAGCCTCGCGCAGGATCGACCAAAATGTATTATTCTCCGTTATCAGAACGGAGTTTTCCGGGCTTTGCAGCATAAAATATTAAATTGTAAAAATAAAATTAAAACCTAAAAGCGAGTTTTGCCTTTTCGCTCAATGGAAGCGCGAAAGAGACAAACGTAAAAGTTAGCGAGTTTGTTAGCGGACAATGATTCTCATAATTTTGTGAGTTTAGCAAAAAATCATTTGCGTCGGCAAATCCGAATTTTAAAAAATCCGATTTGCCGATGGTCAAGGTTAGTTTATCCCGACCGATTTATGGCATATTTAAATTATTTACCGCATCTATTATGCAAATATTGCGTTTTATATTTTCGCCAAAAAGTTTGTGGGTTGATTGATCAATAAAAAAGCCGTTCCAAATAAATGAAACGGCTTCTGATTATTATAAAAAGTAAATTGTTAAAAAATTATATTAAGCTGATTTTCTGCCGATCACGCTGACCTTGACGGTTTTGCGTCCGAATCTGACGGCTTCGGAACAACTCGGAACCCAAATGTCCAGAATGCGACCTTTGATTGATCCGCCAGTGTCGGCAACCGTGTAAGTTCCGCTGTAAGAACCGGCACTGATGTTGATCCGTGTGCCAAGCGGCAAAATACGCTTATCAGCAGCGACAATTCCGCGTCGGACACTTCCGCCCGTTGCGGTTCTGCCTTTCAGACAGTAAGCCGTTGCTCTAAATGATTGACTTTCCAAGAAATTAAAGTTGCCGAGTTTGGCGGTATTTTGGGCTTCTGTAAGGGGATTGGTATCTTGAGTTTCCGTTTGTTGAAAATTTTGATTATTTAAGTTGTATTTTTCAATATTTTCCTGTTTAATTATTTTCTGCGAATCAATCGCTATTGTGACGGCTTCGGCTGTTGGTTGAAAATAGAATAAAAATCCTATCGTCATGACCAAGCTAAGCAGAAGCACGCTTCCTCTAGCTAGATTTATCATTATTTCATTCTCCTAAATTTTTTTCCGTTGTTTCAAAGCACATAAACTATCATCGTAAAACGAGAAAAACTTAGTTAAAATGTGTGTTGTAAATTTGAACCAACGGGTGTCGAAACTACTGCGAAATTAACTCCGCGATGAGTTCCGAATGTAAAACATATTTGATACTAGCAGTTTTGAACACGGCTTGTCTAGGCATATATCAAACGGCAATCCACTTTAGAGAAAAGTTTCACAAAATAAGATAAAGATAAGTTGTATAATGTCAACTATTTAGCTATATTAACTGAACGACCAATAAACATTCATTTTTTTGATTTTAAGGAGCGAATTTTATGCAAGAACGCCGAACTGGAGGAAGACACGTTATCTCTTTTCCGATTCGTGTCCGATGGAAAGATGAGTCGGGAAAAGAGATAATCGAAGATGGTTTGACGGAAAATGTGGGACAGCAGGGAACACTTGTTTTCCTGCCGCGTCTGCTTCCGACAGTTGGAAGTAAAGTCCATTTAACAATTACCGAACACGCCGATGATGAAGTAACCGTGACGGCGCAAGTTATCCGACTTGAACGCAATGCGTCGCATCCGCAAGCGGCTTTTCAATTAACGGATTCGATTCGCCTCTGGAAGAAAAAGGTTTGGGATTATGCCGGCGAAATTATCGCCGCGCAAAAACCTGATGAGTTTGATGATTGGTAATTTAATGAACTTAAGTCTTAAGACTATATTTTTATGAAAATTCTTGTTCTTGGTGCCGGACGGATGGGATTGGGCGCGGTTTTTGATTTGGCGCATAATTCGCCGCAGGTCGAAGCCGTCACGGTCGCCGATTTTGATCTGAAAAAAGCCGAAGAAGTTGCGGAAAAAGTTGATTCGCCGATCGTGACGGCGCATCATCTTGACGTTGCAAATATTTCCGATGTCGCCCAATTGATGAAATCGCACGATTCGGCAATCTCGTGCGTTAATTATTGGTATAACGCCGAGCTCACGCGCGCCGCGATCGCGACCAACACAAATTTCTGCGATCTCGGCGGAAACAATTATATTGTTGACGAACAGCTCGCGCTCGACGATGAAGCAAAAAATGCCGGAATCAGCATCATTCCCGATTGCGGACTCGCGCCCGGAATGGTTTCGGTTTTGGCGATGCACGGCGCACGGCGGTTTGATGAAACACACGAAATTCACATTCGCGTCGGCGGTTTGCCGCAAAAGCCGAAAACTCTTTTAGAGTATCAACTCGTTTTTTCGGTCGAAGGTTTGATCAACGAATATATCGAAGTCGCGCGCGTCATCCGCGACGGACGCATCACGGAAGTCGAGTCGATGACCGAGATCGAAGCCCTGGCGTTCGACGGTTTTCCGCCGCTCGAAGCGTTTCAAACTTCGGGCGGAACCTCGACCTTACCCGACACATTCTTGGGAAAAATCAAAGAACTGGATTACAAAACGATTCGCTACGCCGGACATTGCGAGCGCTTTAAGACGATGATCGATCTCGGTCTGTGTTCGAGCGAAGAGATCGTCGTCGATTATGCGCGCATTACGCCGCGCAAAGTTTTCGGCGAGCTTTTGACGCGTCATCTGCCGGCGGACGAACCCGATTATGTGCTGGTGAGGTTGGAATTTGTCGGCACAAAGAACGGCGCAAGAAAACGGCTGCGTTACGACATTGTTGACAAACAAGATGAAACGACCGGTTTAAGCGCAATGATGCGAACGACCGCGTTTCCGGCTTCGATCATCGCGCAGATGATGGCAAAGGGCGACGTGCTGATGCGCGGCGCGACGCCGCAGGAAAAAGCGATCGATCCGGACAAATTCGTCGCTGAGCTTGCGCGCAGAAATATTAACATTATTCAGACGGGTGATTTATAATTAAATTTCAAGTCTGAAACTTATGAAAAAGTTTTTCATTATTTTGCTTTTGTTGATTTCGTGTTTCGGTTTTAGTTGCCGCAATAGTGAAGAAATCTCGAATAAAAAAGTCGAAGACTCAAACGAAGTTGATTTTTGCGCTTTGATGGCAAATCCTGAAAGTTATAAATCAAAGATTATCCAAACAAAAGTGGTTATTCGCGGTTATCATGGCTTTGTTCTCTATAGTGAAAATTGTTGTGAAATTGAAAAAGTAGTTAACGCTCAAGGAATTGGTTTTGAAGAAAGACGAAAGCTGTTTGAAAAAATTAAAGAAGTTTATCCAGAATGGAACAAAAGCGATGTGAGCGGAGAGATTATGGTTTTAGGCAAATTGGAAGATAACAATATAAAACCAGCTTATTCTTTTGAAAGAATGCCTCGATATAAATTTACAATTTTGGATATTAAAGATTATCAACCTAATGAAAAGTTGATTAATTCTTGTATTAGAGATTATGATTCGGTAGTAATACAAAAGAAATAAGTTGAATATGAAATGGTTTTTACGCATTTTTCTTTCACTTCTCGCCCTTGCTTTGATCGGCTTGCTCGCGATCGCTTTTATCAATAAATACGTTCATACCCAAAATTCCGACAAGATCAAAACCTCGATCACCGAAGTTCCGGCAGACGAGCCGAAACGCGTCGCGATCGTGTTCGGGGCGCGGGTTTGGGACGACGGAACGCCTTCGAATTCGCTTTACGACCGCGTTTTAACGGGCGTCGAACTGTACCGCGCCGGAAGAGTTAAAAAACTTTTGATGAGCGGCGATAAAACCGGTGAAAATTATGACGAACCGGCGGCGATGAAAAAAATGGCTTTGGAACTCGGCGTCGCGGAAAGCGATATTATTTTGGATGGCGACGGCAAGCGGACTTATGATACCTGTTACCGCGCCAAAGAAATTTTTGAAGTGCAAAAAGCGATTCTCGTGACGCAGGACTATCACCAACCGCGCGCGCTTTACCTGTGCAATAGTTTGGGAATTGACAGCCTTGGCATCACGGCAAACCGCCGCACTTACGACGGCGAAAACTATTATCATTTCCGCGAATTCTTCTCGGTCGCGAGCGCGTGGTTCGAGATAAATTTTTTGTCTTCGCCGCCGCCGATCGAACAAAAACAGCCAATTCAGCAATAGCTTATGGATTTTTCTTTAATGTCTTACCACGAAGGCGCACCTTCGACAGATGTTTCGCATCTCGTTTTTTCTTTTTGGGAATTTACGACGGCAAACGAGGATTTCGGCTCGATCCAACACGAAATTTTCCCCGATGGCTGTATTTCCTTATTTTATCACCGCAATGACAGCTTTCATCTTCAACAACTCGCTTTCAATGGTTTGAATCTCGAATCGGTGACAACGCCCGTTTTTCCGGGCGATATTTTTTGGGGAATGAGAATTTCGCCGGCGGCGTGCGCGCATGTTTTGGGCGCCAATCCTGTAAATTTCAAATCGATAAGAATGGCGGAAGCCGAAAAATTTCCGCATTTGACGAAAGGACTTTTAGAAAAACTAAACACTTGCGAAAAATTTGTCGAAGCAGTTGCCGTCTTTGAAAATCATCTGAAAGAATTAAATTTCGGACAACATCTTTCGGACAAAAAAGTCGCGCAAGCCTTGAAAATCATCGAAGAAACAAGCGGCGAGATCAAAATTTCCGCGCTTGCCGCCGAATTAAATTTGAGCGTTCGCCAGTTTGAAAGACGTTTTAAGAAGAATTCGGGTTTAACGCCGAAGCAATTTGCGCGGACGCGCCGGATTCGCGCGGTGGCGGTCGATCTGGTCGAAAAAAACGATATGAACTGGGCAAGCCGCGCCGCCGAAATGGGTTTTGCCGACCAATCGCATCTGACGCACGAATTTGTTTCCGTAACCAAACGCTCGCCGAATTCCTTTGCCGAAAAAGTCAGTCAAATCAAACACGGAAATCTCGTCAAATAATTTTCCCCCGGATGTCGCAAATTTACAAGACACCTCGAAAAATATCATTCATAATCCGTTGAAGATATTTTTAAGGAGTTATTTTTATGAAAAAATTTTTAACGATTTTGACTTTTATTTTTTTGAGCGTGATTGCCGTTTCAGCGCAAGTTGAAAATACTGCCGAACTGCAGCGAACAGAGGTAAAAAAGCTTGAAACCATGGTCGGACAATGGAAGGGATCGGGTTGGATTCAGCAGGGCGCAAAACGCGAAACTTTTACCGGTACGGAAAATGTTCAGCGTAAATTGGACGGCTTGGCATTGCTTGTCGAAGGGAAATTTGCAAACGTGGAAGGCAAGATCATTCACGAAACGCTGGCAGTTTTAGCTTTCAATGCGAAAGATTCAAAATATAATTTTCGCACTTATTTGGCAAGCGGAATGAGCGGCGAATACGATTTTCGCATTGTCGAAGACAGTTACGAATGGGGCTTTCAAACACCGATGGGAACGATTCGCTATACAATTAAGACGGCGAACGACATTTGGTTTGAAGTCGGCGAATTTTCAAAAGATGGAAAAAACTGGATGAAGTTTTTCGAGATGAAACTCGATCGTGTTAAATAAAAAAGGCTTCTCCGAAAACGAGAAGCCCGAATTTATAAAAACGAATAATTTTTTTAGTTGCGCCACATTCCGACCAAGCGCGGATTGGCTTTTTTCTGTAAAAGTTTGCGCAATTTCAAACGGGCTTTATGCAGCTGCGATTTTGAAGTTCCGACCGAACAACCCAAAATTCTGGCGACTTCTTCGTGTTCGTAGCCTTCGACATCGTGCAGAACGAAGACGTTTTTGTAACCTGCCGGAAGTTGATCAATGGCATTTTCAAGCGCGATCTTGTCAACGATCGGCATTTTCCCCGGATTTGCCGTTCCGTTGACGATTTGAACCGGCGTTTCGCCTTCTTCGGTCGTTTTTTCAAACTTTACGGTGCGTTTGCGAAAGTGCATCAAAACTTGGTTGACCGTCATTCGATGAAGCCAGGTCGTGAAAGCTGAGTCGCCGCGAAAACTGCCGATTTTACGATAAAGCTGAATAAAAACGTCTTGCGTTAGATCTTCCGCTTCCGAAGCATTTTGCAGCAT
>JBBQOA010000074.1:0-11620 GCA_038330465.1 Pyrinomonadales bacterium | reverse complement strand
GTCAGGAGCAACGACAAGAATTGGAAAAAGGCTATCGAAAAGGAAAAAGTCATACCTTTCGGACTCGTTGCCAAATGATCTTATTGAAAAGTGAACTTTGATTTTATCCGCTTTCTAAATTTTCTTTTATGCAATTGTTATTTCAATGCTCGAATTTATAATCAAATTCTCTTCTTGATTGATTGATTGGGAAATAATCTGCTTAACTTTTTCACGAGACTCCCTCAAACTTGTCAATCTTTCTTCGGAATAGGGATCCGGCTTTCCGAATCGCTCGCGCGAACTCCAGTTTCTCAGATTATGAAAATTTATTTTATTGTCGAGCAGAGTTAAAAGAATTTCGCGCGCATCATCCGGCGTAAATATTCCTTTGATTAATTCTATAGTTTGCGTTTTTTTCATAGCGATATGTCAACAACAGTTTTAATTTGCCGCACAATAGGGGCTCGGTACATTTTCTCAACAATGACCACGACGGCTCCTTATTAAAGCAGTCAAAACAGTCAAAAGGACGAAGCCGAAACTTCACCCCTGATCTCGTAAAAATTACTGCCCTTGTCCGAGCGCATAGCCTTTTTCGCCGTCAAACGTGCAGAGCGTTTCGATTTTGATAAAATCGAGTCCCAAATCCGAAACGCGGCTTAAAAGATTGATGACCCGGCGATGTTCGACGATTTCGCCGTCTTTTTCGCCGACGAAACGGCACCGCCAGTGATCGGTGCAGAAGGTTTCCGGCATACCGTTCGGATAAACCTTTACACCGCGATTGGTAATCATCTGCAATTTCACGCCCTCGCCGTTGGCTTTTTCCAAAACCGCGCCGAGATCGTTGGGCGAACCGTTTGTCCAATCCAGAAAAACGTCAACGCCGACCATTTCTTTTTTCTCGGCTGCTCTTGTTTCGTTTGATCGGAAAATTTGCGGTTCTTCCGCGTTTTTCGACGAATAGGTCACAGCTTTCAGGTTTTCGGGTATATCGCCTAATCTTTCGATGACCGCTTCGGCAAACTCTTTTGTCCCAACTGATTTTTTGCTGATGCCTTCCTTGAAAATTTCGGCAGTGTGAATCCCGTCCTCGATGGTTTTGAGCCAGGCGTTATGGATTTTTTCCGCTACGTCGGGCTGATTAATATGCACGAGCATCATAATCGCGCCGTGGATCAAGCCCGAGGGATTCGCTTTGTTCTGTCGGGCGATGGTCGGCGCACTACCGTGGATTGCCTCGAACATTGCAATATTTTCACCGATATTCGCCGAACCCGCGAGACCCACCGAGCCGGCAATCTGCGCCGCGACATCCGACAAAATATCGCCGTAAAGATTCGGCAGGATGATGACATCGAAATCTTCCGGCGTATCGGCGAGTTTTGCCGAACCGATGTCCACGATCCAGTGTTCGTTTTCAATGTCGGGATATTCAGCCGCGATTTCGTCAAAGACCTTATGAAAAAGCCCGTCGGTCATTTTCATAATGTTGTCTTTGGTAAAACAGCTTACTTTTTGGCGGTTGTGGAGTTTGGCATATTCAAAACCGTAACGGACGATTTTTTCGCAGCCCGGTCGCGTAATTAATTTCAGGCATTGATAAACCTGATTCGTCTGCCGGTGTTCGATCCCGGCATAAAGGTCTTCCTCGTTTTCGCGGATAATTACCAAATCCATCACCGGATGTTTCGTGCGGACGAACGGCGCGTAAGATACGCACGGACGCACGTTGGCGTAAAGTCCCAGAGTTTTTCTGATCGTTACGTTCAGCGATTTATAACCGCCGCCCTGCGGAGTCGTGATCGGAGCTTTCAAAAAAACTTTCGTTCTTCGCAAAGAATCCCACGCTTCGGGCGCGATTCCGGCGGTGTTTCCCAATAGATAAATTTTTTCGCCGATGTCAATCGTTTCGATGTCGAGTCGTGAGCCCGCTTTTTCTAAAATCTCGAGTGTCGCTTCCATAATTTCCGGTCCGATGCCGTCGCCGTAAGCAACTGTGATCGGAGTTTTTGTTTGATTCATTTTAAGATTCATACTGTTTTATATTTTTTATTTATTTTTGTAGAAAAGCCTTCGCCGTTTAGACACACTTCGACCCGCAGCAAACCGCGCACCGATTTGCTCAAAAATCAAAAAAACCAAGTTTTAAAGAAACCTTTATTCCGCGTTACGGACGGCTGACTATTACTTCAGTCGCCTTAAACATCGCGTAAACCCGAACTCCCTTTTTTAAGCCGAGTTCCTCGCATCCTCGCCGGGGAATAATCGAAATGATTTGTTGCCCGCCGACATCAACCGTTATCTCCGAAAACATGCCTTCGGTGCGAATATCCTTAACCGTCCCCTCAAAATGATTAAGAATGCTGTTATGCTCGACGTGCGCTGCATTCGACGTGTCGTTACCATTTTTCGCTGTCGGCTGTTTAGTGCCGGTCAGCCGTTCGATTTCCGTTGACGAAATCCGGTGATGACCACCCGGCGTTTTTACAGATTTGATTTTGCCTTCGTAAATCCACTGCTTGATGGTCGGATAGCTGATGCCGATCAATTTCGCCGCGTCTTTCGGTTTTAAACTCTCCATATATGTATTTATACAATTAAGAATGATAAAGTCAAATATAAATCGTTACTCTATACGATAATATACGAATTGATTTTATACCTAAAGAAAAAGAGAAAATAACGGGCGTAGAATTAGCATACGTTTCCGGAAGTATGATATGCCCGGCGGAAACAGCGACTTTCCGGCAGTGTCAAAACTGCCAAGATACTGTTGCCCTATACAAAATCATCAATAAAAACTAAAGATGAACAGCCAAATTTACAGCGTTTTTATTGAAAAGAATTTATCCAAAATGAATAGGGCAACAGTATCGGGTCCCTATTGACACGATTAAATTACTCAAAACTCAGACTCTTAAGCCCTTTATTTCAGTGCCGATCAAACGGACATTTGTGTCAAAAGCCGTCTCATAACTAAAATCCCAAAACTCATCAACATTTTCGACTTTTGAGACACTTTTAAGTCGCGCTCTAAAAGTCAAAAACAATGAATCAAAAAGGGTATCTACTGAGATTAATTTCACAGGCAAACAAAGAATCCATAATAAAAGAAATCTTCCCGCACGATGATTTATTCTGATAAACCCCGGCAGAATACGTCTCGACATCAAGATTTATTTGACAAATGAAATGCGCGGAATAGATAAATTGGTCGATGAACTCATAAAATAAGCGTTTGCTGTGGTTCACTTTGACTTTGCACAGGCGAACTTGGGGTTTGAATGTTGATGTTTACGCTTTGCACGTGCGACGGCACAGCGTAAATGTGCGACGGCGGAGGCTGAGTGCGCGGCGGTAAAGCCTAAACATTGAGCGGCAAAGGTTAGGAGCGCGGCGGCAAAGCGTGAGCGGACGACGGCAAAGGTCTTCTTTCGCTTTTCGCTCGAATCTATTCTGATCGGTTTCGGCGCCGCGATACCGGGCAGATGGTTCTGATCCGTAGATCGATTGCAAATCTGCTCTAGAGTTTCAGCAAACGGAAGATAAATCCCGTTTGCCGTAATTCGTCCGTTTCTTCGTTTTACATAAAGAAAAAGACGCATTAAACTTTGTTTCAAAGTTTCAATTTACAGAACAAAAAGGAGATTTCAGCAATGATCGTAACAACCGGAAATAATGTGGAAATGGGCAATATCATTCAGTATTTGGGAGTGGTGCGCGGAATCGTCGTGCGGGCGACGAGCATCGGCGCGGGTTTTATCGGCGGTTTGAAGGCGCTCGGTGGCGGCAATATCGAAGAATGGACGCGCGTCTGTGAAGCGGCGCGGCAGGAAGCTTTTGCGCGGATGGTTCAGCACGCGCAGGAAGTCGGCGCGGATGCGATCATCTGTATGCGCTATGATGCGACCGAATTTACACAAGGCTCGACCGAAGTTCTGGCATACGGGACGGCGGTCAAGCTCGCGAATAAATAAGGGCAGCGGGCTTTGACCACTCAATTTGCTGTCTTTATTTAAGAAATGCGCCCTTGCCGTGGCGACCGATGCGCATACTGACGAGCCAATCAAGCCAGCGATATTTTAATGTTTTCGGGTTAAGATATTCGGTGATGCCGATCGATTTGCGCGGTTTGCCGTCGCGCAAGGTGAGCGTCATTTCCGACAAAAACCGCAGGTAAAAAAAGCTTGAATCAATGATTTTTGTTTGCTTGACGCGCAGACGCATATTATCATCGGTCAGAAATGTCAGCCGTTGCGGATATTTGATGCCGAAAATATCGCGTGCAAACAGATGTTCGCCGTAAACGGCATCGCGCGTCCGCATTTCGCCGTTGCGAATCGTAAAAAGCTTTGTCGTGTCCGAATCTTCGCCGCGTTCTTGATAGCGATAGAAAACGGCGGTCGCATCCGAGAAATGCGCTCTGCCCCACTGCCAGTTTTTGACGGTTTCGGGCAGCCATCGATTATCGTAATTATGGTCGTGATAGCCCGTTCCGCGAAACTGCAGGACGTTTAATTCCTTGCCCGATTCATCTTTGATATTGATCTTGCCGGAAACATCAGCCCGCGAAACGGCAAGATTCCAGACATGCGCGTCATCTTTGTTGACAGCTTTGGCGGGCGAAAAATCACTCTCGATCGACAACCATTCGAACTGGGCTTCGAGACAGCAATTCTTTTTCAGTCTGGCTTTGATCGATATAAAATAACCCGTCCCGTAGGGCGCCGCTTCAAATCGAAAGAAATTGTCGCCGATCCGGCACGATGGTTCGGTTTCCGACGCCGAAAATTCATCGGCTTTAAATTCATTGATCGCCCGATAGACGGGTTTGCCGTCACGGTAATAGGTAAAGGCGACTGCCGGAATATTCGATTTGGGATCGGCGATCGCAATTTGTGGTTCTGATTCGCCGGTGACCGCCAAGATCTCGGAATTCTCGGCAACTTCTTCCTTACTCCGGTTATAGCGGGGCGAAAAGATGAAATTGTCGAGAAATATGACGACGACCGCGTCGCGTCCGTCGTCGCTGATGGCATCGAAATACCACCATTCATAAGCCTTCGCATTTGGTTTCGGCGACCAGACATCCGCCGCGAGACTCGATGTAAAAGTAAACTTTTCATGCAAAGTTTGAGATTTCGCAAACGTCATTTTTTAACCATTTCGGAAGATATTTAGAAAAAGAATACACACAGCATCGCAAACTTTGAAAAATTTGGCAAACTTTCAAGCCGAAATTGAATCTCTATGACTGGAAAAACAACTCTCCCGTAGTTTTATCAAAAGACAGCGAGGAAAATTTAATGAAGAAGAAAACAATTATGTTTTTGGTCGGTTTGCTGATGACCGTCGGGTTATTGACGGCAGCGTGTCCGGAACGCAAAAGCATCGCGGATATCGAAGCGAATCCGTCGAAGTATCAAAACAAAGAGGTCGTCGTAGCGGGAGTTGTGCGCGACGCTTACGGAATTAATATTCCGCTGACGAATATTCGTGGCGGGGTGTATAAAATTGACGACGGCACGGGCTCGATCTGGGTTTACACCGAAAAGAGCGTCCCGTCAAAAGGCACCGAGATTGGCGTCAGAGGCAAACTCCAAAACGGTCTCAACTATAACGGCAAAAATTACGGGCTTGGCATTATTGAAAACGAACGCAAGTTTCGCGGCAAATAGACATTGACGATCTCGAATTTGAGATTTATCAATGACAAAAAGAGAACGGCAAGTTAAAATCTTGTCGTTCTCTTTTTTTTATGAAAAACCTGCTCGACATCTTTGATGATCAATTTTTGAAGCTTCACGCACGCTCGGTCGAATTGATCAAACTCGTGCCGCAAGGCAAACTCTTCTGGCAACCGCGTGAAAAGGACGCGCTTTTTCCGGTCAATTCGTGCGGCGAATATATCCTGCGTTCGGCGGCGGCGGTCGAACAAACTTTCGGCGGAATTATGACGCGGCTCTGGGACGATCCGTTTGAATGGACGCTGCCCGAACAGCTTTCGACGAACGAATTGATTTTGGAATATCTCGGCGAAGTCGAAGCAACACGCCAGAAAGGCTTTCTGTTTTTCACGTCCGACGATGATCTGCGGCGCGAAATGCCCGCACCCGAAAAGCTTCGATCGATTTTCGGCATTCTACTTGAAACAAATGCCCGCGCCGAACATTTTCAGGGACGCGCCTACGCTGTTTTTCAAGCGTTTTCCGATGCCAAACTGCCGCGACTTTTTTAGGTTTCAAGTCTCAAGTTCGAAGTTCCAAGTCGGTTTGGTTTTCAATCTGAAACTTGAGAATCGAGAATTGACACTCAATTGCAATCAGAACATTTTCGTGTAAAAATTCGTTATGGCTTGCGTCTTACAGATTTTTCGATAATTGGAGAATAAAATGCACTGTCCGCGCTGTGGTCAACAACAGGCTTCGGAAGAAATAAAGTTTTGTTCGCGCTGCGGGTTTCCACTCGGGCTCGTGACGGAAATTCTCGCACACGGCGGTTTTCTGCCGCAATTGGCTGATCTTCACAAAAGCAAGAAATGGCTGACGCGAAATTTCGGTTTAAAGCTTTCATTAGTTTGGTTTTTGTTAATTAATTTTATATTAGTTCCGCTTGCGGCGATCACGAAAGCGCCGGGCGGAGTGATCGCCGGTTTGGCGATCATCGGATTTTGCGGCGGACTATTGATGACGGCGCTTTCATTTCTGTTCTTACAAAAAGAAACAAAACCTTTTCAAAGACAAACTGAAGTTCCAAACGAAATGTCCGCGCCGCAATACATAGGCGGAAATCTCCGGCAAAACGCGCTTCCGCCGCAAACGAGTCAACCTGTTTCAAGTTACGCCGCGCCGACCGCCGGTTCGTGGAAAGCCCCCGACACGGGCGATCTTGTTCCGCACAGCGTGACCGAAGGCACGACCAAACTGTTGCAGAAAGACGAATAATTTTTGAAGGAAAAGATTATGAAAGTATATTGTCCGCGCTGCGGTCAGGAACAAATTACCAGCGAAACCAGATTTTGTTCGCGGTGCGGTTTTTTGATGACGGGAATCTCGGGAGTTGTTCTCGCGGGCGGCTTGAATCAGGAATTACAGTCGGCGAACGCCAAACTGCCGACGCCGCGCCGAAGAGGTTTGAAACAAGGCGGCGCGTGGTTTTTGCTGGGGATTTTTCTGGTGCCGCTGTTCGGCGTTTTATCGCTTTTGATCCATTTTCCCGAAGAAATAATCGGTCTTGGCGCAATTATTTTCTTTGTCGGCGGAATTGTTCGGATGATCTACGCGCTGATCTTTGAATCCGGCAATCCGTCGGACAAAACGCTCGAAGAAACTGTGATGCAGACGGCACAGAAATTGTTAAACAAAAAGCCGCAGGCAAATGCGCTGCCGCCGCAGCAATCGATCCCGGTCGAAGGTTATGTCCCGCCGACCGCCGGAAATTGGCGCGAAACCAGTGATTTGGTTCCAAACAGCGTCACCGACGGGACAACAAAATTGTTAGATGACAAGGAAGAAGTTAGAAGGTAGGGGTTAGAAGTTGGAAGCTAGAAGTTGGTAGGTAGAAGTTAAAAAGCGCCTGATGTGAATTAATATTCAGTCAGGACACTTTTTTTCTTAACTTCTAACTTCTAACTTCTAGCTTCCAATTAATAACCGACCGCTTCGCCATCGCTTCGTGAATCGATTGCGCCGAATTTGACGCCGGTCTTTTCCTCGATCGCGATGCCGGTTGCCGACGCGATATAGGCGGGTCGGTCACTGAATTTTTGCCCGAAATTTTCGAGGATCTTGAGCGTGTCGGGCGACATTCCGAGCGGTTCGTAAACGATCTCGTCGGGAAACCATTGCTGATGAATGCGCGGCGCATCGATCGCTTCCTGAATGTTCATATCGTAATCGATCATATTGATAACGGTTTGCAAAACCGCCGTGATGATCCGCGGTCCGCCGCGCGCGCCGAGCGCAAACCACGGCGAGCCGTCTTTTCGCAAAACGATCGTCGGCGTCATCGACGAAAGCGGGCGTTTTTTCGGCTGCACCGAATTGTTTTCGCCCTGGATCAAACCGAACATATTCGCTTTGCCGGGACGCGCCGCAAAATCATCCATTTCGTCATTCAATAAAACGCCCGTGCCCTTTGCCGTCACGCGCGAGCCGTAAAGATCGTTGATCGTATAAGTATTCGTGACGACATTGCCCTCGCTGTCGGCAACCGTGAAATGCGTCGTTTCGGTGCCTTCCGCAAAGTTTATTTCACCGGCTTTGATGTCCGCGCTTTTCGAGGCTTGCGTTAGATCGATCGTCGCGGCGCGTTTTTTCGCGTAATCTTTATCGATCAATTGCGCGGTCGGCACTTTCGCAAAATCGGGATCGCCCATAAATTCGGCGCGGTCGGCAAAGGCGCGGCGCATCGCTTCGGCGAGGATGTGATATTTCTGCGCCGAATTGTAACCCATTTTGCGCAGATCGTAATTTTCGAGCATATTCAAAACCTGTAGCATCACGATTCCGCCCGAACTCGGTGGCGGCATCGAAATGATCTCGTATCCGCGATAGGTTCCCGTAAGCGGGAGACGTTCTTTCGCCTGATAGTTTTTCAGATCTTCGAGCGTGATCAAACCTTTGTGGCGTTTCATATCGTCGGCGATCAGTTCGGCGGTTTTGCCATTGTAAAATTCACGGGCACCGAATTTTTGCATTCTGGAGAGCGTCGCGGCAAGTTCCGGTTGTTTAAGAATATCGCCTTCTTCGAACAATTTGCCGCCGTTCAGAAAGATCTTTTTGCTGTCTTCGTATTGTTCGAGCGTCGCTTTATAGGATTTGAATATTTGCGTCTGCCGATAGCTCAAAACATAACCGTTTTGCGCGAGCTGCCGCGCCGGTTCGATCAAATCTTTAAAAAGTATTTTCTTTGAGCCGAATTTTTGATATGCTAGATCAAGTCCGGCGGGTGTTCCCGGAACGCCGGATGCGCGATAACCGACCGTTGAAGAACCTTCGCCATTGATCAAATTTCCTTCTTTATCAATATAAACATCACGGCTTGCCGCGAGCGGTGCCATTTCGCGATAATCGATCGCCGCCTTTCTGCCGTCTTTCAGACGAATCAACATAAAACCGCCGCCGCCCAGATTTCCGGCTTCGGGATAGACGACTGCGAGCGCGAGCGCGACGGCGACCGCCGCATCGATCGCATTGCCGCCTTTTTTCATTACATCAACGCCGATCTTGGAAGCTAAGACGTGCTGCGCGGCAACGATTCCGTGTTTGGCGCGAACGGGTTCGCGCCACGCGCCGAATGTATTATGCGGCAGCGGGAATAAATTAAGAACGAAAAGGAATAAAACAAAAAAGGCTGTTTGTCGGTTGGTTTTCTTCATATATTTTAGAAAATATCGGTTAGTATTTGTTCTTCTAACATTACGGAATAAATGCCAAATTTTCAAAAAATTAATGTCTTTTTTTAAAGATTCGGTTGTATTACTCGTTTATTAAAACAAAAAAATCTTGGAATTTATTCAAAAATAGAGTAAATTTGTAAGTTATTAAATCAATTGGTCAGGTTTTCGACAATTTTAGCTTCCGAATTAACAAGGTTGTCTTTTCGGAGAGGAGTTTCTTGTAAAATGAATAAATTATTTTCTTATTTTGTCATCGTCATTTTATGTTTGACAGCAAACATCGCGGTTTTCTCACAAAAAATCAAAAGCAGCAGCATAAAAAAAGTTCTGACGCCAAAGACCTTGCCGCAAACGGATGTGCAATTGAGCAGTATCGAAGCCTTTTCCGACGGAACGGGCGTTTATTTGCAATGGCAAGCCGCCACCGAAACTCAAAATATGGGATTTTTTGTTTATCGGATCGGCGCTAAAGGTGCGGAATTGGTCAGTCCGTCAATTGTCGGCGGCGGTTCTTTGACTTCCAGTGAAACGGTCGTTTACGGCGGCAAATACTCATTATTTGATCCGCAGGGCAATTTAACGAATTCATATTACATCGAAAGCGTCGGGTTAAACGGACAGCGAAAAACCTTTGAACGCATCTTTCCGCAATATCTCGGCGATCTGACCGCGGTCGCGGGGCTTTCCGCCGATCAATTGAGAAAAAGAACGGAAACGGTTAATCCACTGCTTGAAAGCAATCGCGTAAATTTACCGGCTGATCTCCAAAGAGAGATCGAAGCGAACAGTTTGCCGGCGGATCTGAACACGCAGCGCTGGGTTGCCGCACAGCCCGGCGTCAAGATCGGTGTCAAACAGGAAGGCGTTTATCGCGTTTCGCGCGCCGAACTTCAAAATGCGGGCTTTGATGTCAATGCGGCGGGGAATTTCTGGCAATTGTATGTGGACGGCAAAGAACAATCGATCAATATCGGTCCGAATGATGCTTACGTCGAATTCTACGGCACAGGCATCAATACGCTCGAAAGCGCGACCAAAGTTTATTATTTGATCGTCGGCGCGCAGGACGGAAAACGGATCGGCACGACCACGCTGCGACCGATCGCCGGAAATGTCATCGCGAAAAGTTATTTTCAAGCCTTTAGCCGCAAGGAACGGCAAATTTATGTTTCATCCGAAATATTGAATGGAGAAGCTGAAAATTTCTTCAGTTCGGTTCCGATCATCGGTTCAAGTTCGCCGACACCGGCAACGGTGACCCTGACATTCAACCTGACGGGCGTCGATTTTACCATTCCGAAAGCATTATTCGAACTCGGTATTCAGGGATTGACCAGCACGCCGCACCAAATTGTCGCGACCGTCAACGGTCAGCCAATGGATCCGATCACCGGCAACGGAAAGATTTTGATGAACGGAACTTTTCAAATTCCGACCGGATTTTTGAATGAAGGCGCGAATACTTTACAGATCCAAACCTTCGGCGGTTCGGGCGATATCAGTTTGACCGAATCGATAAAGGTCAGCTATTACCGCAAATACGAAGCAAATCTGAATCGTCTTTCATTTTACACGGCAAATTACCGGACGAGCACTCTGTCGGGTTTTACTTCGCCGAATGTGCGTGTCTTTGATCTGACGTTTCCCGATAATCCGACGGCGATCACGAATCTGCGAATCGATAACAACGCCGGAAATTACAGCGTGGTTTTACCGTCGCATCGCGGACGGGCAATGTTCGCGGTCGAAGATTCGGCGATCTTAACGGCGGCTTCGCTGATTCCGAATAATCCTTCGGCGCTCGCCACCACCGCGCATAATGGGGAACTGATCATCGTTTCGCATAAAGATTGGATGACGCAGGCGAATGATTGGGCAAATTACCGCCGCGGTCAGGGAATGACGGTCGAAGTTGTTGACGTCGATGATATATTTGACGAATTCAGTTATGGTTCGACCAATACGACCGCGATGACGAATTTCTTTATCTACGCGAAAAACAATTGGCAAACGCCGCCGAATTATGTTTTGTTGATCGGCGACGCGACCTATGATTTCAAAAACTACGAAAATCGTCCGTTTCAAAGCTATGTTCCGACAAAATTGGTCGATACGGTCTATGAAGAAACCGGCAGCGACGAAGCTTTGTGCGATTTCAATAACGATGGTTTGGCAGAACTCGCCGTTGGGCGAATTCCGACGCGTGACACGCAAACCGTGACCTTGATCCTCAAT
>JBBQOA010000073.1:0-11672 GCA_038330465.1 Pyrinomonadales bacterium | reverse complement strand
TTACGTATCGCACGGTCGGAATGATTGACGCGCTGATCGGCGAAGACGGCGGCGACAAGGAAAAGAAACTGCGTTCGATCGAAGAATACGCGGTCGAATCGTCGATCAACAAGGTCGCCTGCTCGGAAGCGCTCGATTATATCGTTGACGAAATGGTGCAGATCTACGGCGGCGCGGGCTATTCGGCGGATTATCCGGCGGAAAAAGGTTATCGCGATTCGCGCATCAACCGCATTTTCGAAGGCACGAACGAGATCAACCGGATGCTCATTCCGGGACAATTGATGAAACGTGCGCTGAAAGGTCAGCTCGGCATTATTCCGGCGGCGAAAGCCTTGCAGGACGAGATCTTGAATCCACAAATGTCGTTTGACGATGACGAAGGCGTGCTCGCGATGGAGATCAAACTTGCCCAAAACGCGAAAAAGGTCGCGCTGATGATCCTCGGGTTTGCGGCGCAGAAATATATGATGGAGCTCTCGAATCAGCAGGAAGTTTTGATGAATGCGGCGGACATCATCATCGAAGCGTATCAGATGGAAACGGCGATCCTTCGCGCCCAAAAGATCGCCGAAAAAGGCGACGCGGCAAGCCAGATCGATATGGCGAGCATTTTCTGCAACGACGCGATCCAGCGCGTTGAAGCGAAAGCGAAAAACACGCTCGCGGCGATTGCCGAAGGCGACGAAATGAAAATGATGCTGGTTGCCTTGAAACGCTTTACGAAAAACAATTCGCCGGTCAACACGATCGCGGCGCGGCAGAGAATTGCCGAGACCTTGATCGCGGCAAATACGTACACATTCTAATTTTGGATTTTAGATTTTAGATTTTGGATTAGTCCGAAGGCGCAAGGCTTCGGACTTTTTTTGATCGTTTGTGTAAAGGTGAATACAGAAAACTTTCGGGTTATTCGGTTGCCATTGATAATTTTCGGGCGACGCGTGTGTCTTTTGCGGACGTAAAGCCCGCAACTGCAATTGCAAAGACGGCGAACTCACTCGCGGCTTTGGCAAACACAAATGCAAACAGGCGAAGGCGCTCACGTATTTGGCGAACGCGCTCGCCGACATTGCAATCACGTTCACGGGTTTGATAATTACGTACGCGGGCTTGGCAATCACATTCGTCGGTTTGGCGAACGCGTTCGCGCTGCCTTGCGCGGCAACTTCCAAATCATTTTTACGAAAGGCAGCCTCATCCGATAAGTTCTCCCGCATTGCAAACGGATCTTTTTGAATGGTTTTTTCATCGAATACCAACTAAAAACGGCTTGCCGAACCGCCCGTGCGACGGATTGATTTTTCAATTCGTTTCGCCGGTGTTTTGTGAAGCGTTCCGAATCTTGAACATTTCAGACTTTTTTCTTTAAATCCAAAGAATTTTCTTGACACTTATAAATAAAAATCATAATCTTTAAAAGACTAAAAGTTATGCTAATGCAAAGCGACATCAAAATAACAAAAAACAAACACCGAAACGAGAGGTTTTCGCCTTTTGTGATTATCAGCATTAGCATTGCCGTCATTATTCTTTTGGGCGGATGATGACTTCTGAAAGATTTTGAAATCTGAGAGGAAAGTCGTTATCCGAAAAGAAAGGGTGATGGCTTTTTTGATTTTATGGCTCGCGAAGATGAAAAAGTAGTTATGACAAGCGTTGCAGATCTACCGACAGTTTTAATAGAAGAGGTGGCGTCCGCGCCGGAAGTTATTTTGCCGAGCGCGCCGCCGCGCGGGGCGGAAATTCTCGTCCGGGGTTTGATCAAAAACGGCGTCGATACGGTTTTCGGACTTCCGGGCGGCGCGGTTTTGCATATTTACGACGAAATTTGGCGGTTTCGCAAGGAGATCACGCATTATCTCGTCCGTCACGAACAAGGCGCGGTGCACGCGGCGGAAGGTTATGCGCGGGCGACCGGCAAGGTTGGTGTTGCGCTCGTCACTTCCGGTCCGGGCGCGACGAATGCCGTGACGGGCATCGCGACGGCTTATATGGATTCGATTCCGCTCGTCGTGATCACCGGACAAGTGCCATCGACGATGATCGGCACCGACGCTTTTCAGGAAGTTGACACGTTCGGTGTGACGCTGCCGATCGTCAAACACAGTTATCTGGTGAGAGATGTCCGCGATCTTGAAGCGATCATCGACGAAGCTTTTCAAATCGCCAAATCGGGCAAACCGGGACCGGTCGTGATCGATGTTCCGAAAGATATTACGGCGCAACTTTGCGACAATCCGCGCCGCATTCACGCCGAATATTTGTTTGAAGATAAGGAAGAACCGATCGATGAAGCGGTGCTCGAACTCGTCGTTGAAAGATTGATCAATGCGCGTCAGCCGGTTTTCTACGTCGGCGGCGGCGTCGTCACGGCGGACGCGGCGGACGATCTGATGAAGGTTGTCGAAACTTTGCAGGCGCCCGTCACGCCGACTTTGATGGGACTCGGCGGATTTCCGACGGCGCACGCGTTGAGCCTTGGAATGCTCGGAATGCACGGAACTTACGCGGCGAATATGGCGGTTTCAGAGAGCGATCTACTCGTTGCCGTCGGCGTTCGCTTTGACGACCGCGTGACCGGAAAACTCGCGACCTTTGCGCCGCACGCCGAGATCATTCACATCGACATTGATCCGTCGAACATCGGCAAGATCAAGAAAGCGCATATTTCTCTGGTCGCTGATGCGAAAACCGCGCTCAGAAAAATTGCCGAAAAACTCGAAACTGCGAACAAAGCAAAGGTCTCAAAGGGCAAAGCAAAACGCGAATCGTGGTGGAATAAATTAAATGAGTGGCGCGATTCGGTTCCTTTTTCGTGTGAATATTCCGCCACCGAGATCAAACCGCAGCATCTGATCGAAGAACTTTATAAAGTGACGAACGGCGATGCGATCATCGTCACCGATGTCGGACAGCATCAGATGTGGGCGGCGCAGTTTTATCCGTTCAAACGTTCGCGTCAATGGCTGACGAGCGGCGGACTCGGGACGATGGGTTTCGGACTTCCCGCCGCGATGGGCGCTCAACTTGCCTGTCCCGATACGCAAGTCGTCGCGGTCGTCGGCGACGGCGGTTTTCAGATGACGAATCAGGAGATCATCACGGCGATCCAATACAAAATTCCGCTCAAGGTCATCATAATGAACAATGGTTACTTGGGAATGGTGCGCCAGTGGCAGGAAATGTTTTACGACCGCGCTTATTCGGAAGTCGATCTGTCGATTTCGCCGGATTTCGTCAAACTCGCGGAAGCCTACGGCGCACAAGGTTTACGCGCCGAAAAGCCCGAAGACTTGAAACGTGTTCTCGAAGAAGGTTTAAGTTTCAAAGGCGTGACGATCTTTGATATTGTCGTCAGCAAGGAAGAAAACGTCTTTCCGATCATTCCCGCCGGGCAGGATACGCTGAATATGATTCTTTAGTGATTTTGGATTTTAGATTTTGGATTTTGGATTGGTTCGGCATTTGAATTGATTCGTCATCTGAAATTACGCATTGATAAGAATAAACTTTTTAAGGCGTGAGCAAATCCAAAATCCAAAATCTAAAATCCAAAATCGAACTTATGCAGCATACGATTTCAATTTTAGTGGCAAACGAAGCGGGCGAATTGTCGCGGATCGTCGGGCTTTTTTCGGCGCGCGGGTTTAATATCGAAACGATCTGCGTCGGGAAAACTTTGGAGCCGGCGTGGTCGCGCTGCACGATCGTGACGAGCGGCGACGACCGGATGATCGAGCAGATCATCAAACAATGCGCGCGGCTCGCACGCGTTCGCGAAGTTCGCGCGGTCACGCGTCTGCCGCATATCGAACGCGAAATGGCGCTCATCGATGTCAGCGTCGAAGCTGGCAGCGAACGGCAGGAAGTGATGAATCTCGTACAGATATTTCGCGCCAAGGTCGTCGATATTTCGCATGAAAAAATGATCTTGGAATTATCGGGACATTGGCAAAAGGTCGATACGTTCATCGAAATGCTCAAGCCTTTTCAGATCAACGAAGTGACGCGCACGGGCTGCGTCGCGATCAATCGACTTTCGGGCTTAGAACAGAATTTAGAAGCAAAAGCTTAACGAATTTATATAAAAGAGGAAATTTAATGAAGGTTTTTTACGATACAGATGCTAACGAGCAATTGATCAAAAACAAACGGGTTGCCGTTATCGGCTACGGTTCGCAGGGACACGCGCACGCGAATAATCTGAAGGAATCGGGCGCGGACGTAATCGTCGGGCTGCCGGCGGGCAGCAAATCCTGGGCAAAAGCGGAAGCCGCCGGCTTGGAAGTGATGTTCACTTCGGACGCGGTAAAAATGGCGGATGTCGTGATGGTTTTGGTGCCGGACGAACTCGCGCCGACGGTTTACCGCAACGAGATCGAGCCGTTTTTGACGGCGGGCAAATATCTCGCCTTCGCGCATGGTTTTTCGGTTCATTTCAAGAAGATCGTGCCGCCCGCGGACGTTAATGTTTTTCTCGTCGCGCCGAAAGGTCCCGGACATCTCGTGCGTTACGAATACACGCTCGGGCGCGGCGTACCGTGTTTGCTTGCAGTTAATCAGGACGTTTCCGGCGACACCAAAGAAGTCGGTTTATCGTATGCTTCGGCGATCGGCGGCGGCAAGGCGGGCGTCATCGAAACTTCCTTCAAGGAAGAAACCGAAACCGATCTTTTCGGCGAACAAGCCGTCTTGTGCGGCGGCGTTTCGGCGCTCATTCAAGCCGGATTCGAAACTTTGACGGAAGCCGGCTACGCGCCCGAAATGGCTTATTTTGAATGCTTGCACGAACTCAAACTGATCGTCGATCTGCTCTACGAAGGCGGCATTACGAATATGCGTTATTCGGTTTCGAACACGGCGGAATACGGCGATCTGACGCGTGGGCGGCGAATCGTCACCGACGCGACGAAAGCCGAAATGAAGAAGATTTTGGGCGAGATCCAAAGCGGCGAATTTGCCGACGAATGGATGAGCGAATGCGACAACGGCAAGGTCAATTTCAAACGGCTGGAAGCCGAAGGCGAAAAACACGAAATCGAAGAAGTCGGCAAAAACTTGCGCAAGATGATGCCGTGGCTCAAGGAAAAAGCGCTGGTCAATAAACAGGTAAATTAACGAGGAAGTATGAAATTTTACGATTGGGAAAATAACGAAAATCGCTCAAACACAGACGGTTACAGCCGCGGTGTGGCGGTCGGTGAAAGCCTGATGATGGCGCACGTCAAAATTGCCGAAGGCGCAATTACGACGCCGCACAGCCATCCGCACGAAGAAATTATTTATGTCGTTTCGGGCAGATGGCAGGTCACGCTCGGCGAAACGGAATTCGTGCTCGAAGCAAATCAGAGTCTGGTCGTGCCGCCGAACGTCGAGCATTCTTCGCTCGCGCTTGCCGACACGCTCGCCGTCGTGGCGACGAATTATCGCCCCGAATGGAACGAGAACAGCGATTTTTGGCTGCATTACAACACGGACAATCATCTTTGGGCAGTCTGAAGCGATTTTGGATTTTGGATTTTGGATTTGCTCCGCCTTTATAAGCGCGGGGCTTATCCGAAGTATTTTTAGATAAATTATCAATTCTAATTGTTTGGGAATAATTCAAACTACAAATAAATCCAAAATCCAAAATCCAAAATCCAAAATCAAACTATGTCTTTTGAAAATATCGATTGGATCTGGAAAAACGGCGAAATTATTCCGTGGCGCGAGGCGACTGTCCACGTTTCGGCGCACGGACTTCATTACGGAAGCGGCGTTTTTGAAGGCATTCGCTGTTATGAAACCGACGGCGGCGCGGCGCTCTTTCGCGTTCGCGAGCATTACGAACGCTTTCACGCTTCGGCGCAAGTTTACGGCTTTGAAATTCCTTATTCGGTCGAAGAATTAACGACGGCGACCTGCGCGCTTGTCAACCGCAACGAATTTAAAAGCTGTTATGTCCGTCCGATCTGTTTTATGGGCTCGGGAAGTTTGGGCGTTTTCCCGCGCGATTGTCCGTCGGAAGTTTCGATCATGGCTTGGGCTTGGGGCGCGTATCTGGGCGCCGAAGGCTTGGAAAAAGGAATCCGCGTAACCGTTTCGCCGTGGCGCAAATTTCACTCAAGTATGATGCCGACGACCGCGAAGGCTTGCGGACAATATCTGAATTCACTGCTTGCCGTCAGCGACGCATTCGCGCGCGGTTTTGACGAAGCGCTGCTGCTCGATATGGACGGAAAGCTCGCCGAAGGTTCGGGCGAAAATCTTTTTATCATCAAAAATGGTGTGATCTACACGAACAAAGCCGACGATTCGATCCTGATGGGCATCACGCGTTCGGCGGCGATCGAAATCGCGCGCAGCGAAGGTCTTATCGTCGAAGCAAAATCGCTCGAACTCGATGATTTATTAAACGCCGACGAAGCATTTTTTACCGGCACCGCTGCCGAAATTACGCCGATCCGCGAAGTCGATGAATATCTCATCGGTGCGGGAAAACGCGGCGCGATCACGGAAAAAATTCAGACCGTCTTTTTTGATGCGGTGGGCGGGCGCGACGCGCGATTTGCGAAATGGCTCACGCCGGTTGAACAATTTGTCGCGGCGTAATAGTTTTAAGAAATGAGTGAGCCGATAATAAATAATCCGCGCGCGGAAATTGACGCGATCGACGGGGAAATTCTGCGTCTTTTGAACAAACGCGCCGCGATCGCTCTGCGTGTCGGTGCGGCGAAAACGGTCGTCGACACATCGCTCTGCGATCCGAAACGCGAAAGCGAGGTTTTAGCGCGGCTTGTCAAAGAAAATTCGGGTCCGTTCGACGAACAGAGCATCGCGAATATTTTTCAGCGGATCATTGACGAATCGCTCCAGCTTCAGCAAAAAACTTACCGCAAACCGTTTGCCACCGCCGAAGAAACCAAAGCGGAAATCGCCGATTTGACGGGCAGATCGCGCGTTGCTTTTCAGGGCGAACGAGGAAGTTTTTCGGAAACTGCCGCGCTCGGGATCTTGGGCGAAGATTGCCAAACCGTTCCGTGTCAGACATTTGAAGATCTTTACAAAGCGATCGATGAGGGCAAAGCGGATTATATTTTATCGCCGCTCGAAAATTCTTTGGTCGGTTCGGTGCATCGCTGTTACGATCTGCTGCTGCACAGCAATCTGCATATCGTCGCGGAAATTATTTTACCGATCTCGCATTTTCTGGTCGGTTTGGCAGACGCCAATTTTGAAAATCTAAAAACTGTCGAATCGCATCCGGTCGCGCTCGCGCAATGCGAAAGATTTTTTGTCGCGCATCCGGATTTAAAAGGCGTTGCGGCGGACGATACGGCGGGCAGCGTGCGCCGCGTCATCGAATCGGGCGACCACGCACGCGCCGCGATCGGCGGACGGCGGACGGCGGAAATTTACGGCGGCAAAATTTTGCGCGAACATATCGAAGACCACGCGGAAAACTACACGCGTTTCGTGCTTTTGTCGCCAAAGCAAAACGAATCGGAAAAAGGCAGTAAAATATCGCTGATCGTTCGATTGAAACATCAGCCCGGCGCGTTGCATAATGCGCTGCGCCCCTTTGTCCGGCGCGGCATCGACCTTTTGAAGATCGAAAGTCGTCCGATTAAGGGATCGCCGTGGCAGTTTAATTTTTATTTCGATTTGCAAGCGCCCGCCAGCGAAAGCGAACTGCGCGGCGCGCTCGACGAAATTCGTGAGCAAGCAGCCGAAGTTCGCTATCTTGGACGCTATCCGAAGATCGAGCTGGCGAACGAGAAACTGGATGAAATTTTGTAAATTTATTTGAAGAAACTTTTATTAAATTCGGAATAGATAAAAGATGATAGATCATAACTGATAGATTTTTGTATTCAGTCTATCAACTATTAACTATTCCGAATAATTTTTAACTCGTAATGATTTTAATACTTAAACCAAACATTGACGCTGAAAGCCGTGAATTTCAGCGGATCGAAGAACATTTAAAAAAGACTCCGAATGTCGAAATACGCATTCATAAAGTGAAGGGCGCGCAGCAGACTTTGACGGAAGTTTACCTGATCGGCAATACGGCGGCATTGTCGCTCGACGAGATGAAAAGTTTTCCGGGCGTCGAACACGCGGTTCGCGTTTCGGAAGAATACCGCGTGCTCGGTCGTCACAAGGACGATCATCGACCGAATAATTTTTCGTATCAGGGCGTCAATTTCAGTCAGGATAATCTCAATGTTTTCGCCGGATTATGCGCGGTCGATTCGCCGAAAAGCGTCGAATCGATGATGAAGGCTTTACGCGAAAACGGACAAGTTTGCACGCGAATGGGCGCATATAAACCGCGGACGAGTCCGTATTCTTTCCAAGGTCACGGCAAAAATTGTTTGGAATACGTTTTCGAACTCGCCGGAAAATACGGGATCAAGGTGATCGCGATGGAAGTGACGCACGAATCGCACGTTGACGAAGTTAATGAAGCGCTCGAAAAAACCGGCAATCCGACCGGCGTGATGCTTCAGATCGGAACGCGCAATACGCAAAACTTTGAACTTCTGAAAATAGTCGGTCGGCAGCAGGAATTTCCCGTTTTGCTCAAACGCGGTTTTGGAATCACGCTCGACGAATCGCTTCACGCCGCCGAATATTTGGCGAGCGAGGGCAATCAAAAGGTCGTTTTCGGTCTGCGCGGAATGAAGACGAACATCGGCGATCCGCACCGGAATATGGTCGATTTCGCGCATATTCCGGTCGTCAAACGGTTGACGCGAATGCCGGTTTGTATCGATCCGTCGCATTCGGTCGGCGCGCGCGCGCGGAGTTCCGATAATATTCTCGACATTATGCACGTCACGGCGCAGGGCGTGATCGCGGGCGCGAATATGATTCTTGTCGATTTTCATCCCGAACCGGGCGTTGCGCTCGTTGACGGACCGCAGGCTTTGCGGATGAACGAACTTTCAAAGTTTTTGGAAGATGTCGCGATAGTTCGGGAAGCCTACGAAAAACGCGTCGCGCTTTGGAGCGATGAATAAATTGATATTGTCTTTGATCTTTGGTCTTTGATTTTTGATCTTTGACTAAAGACCTAAACAATCCGAAATCCGAAATCCGAAATCCAAAATTAACTATGGGAAACAATTTCAAAAGCAAATTAATTACGGAAGGCGTCGAACGTGCGCCGAATCGGGCAATGTTGCGCGCGGTCGGTTTCGCGGACGCGGATTTTTCTAAACCGATCGTCGGCATTGCCAACGGTTACAGCACGATCACGCCTTGTAATCTGAGTCTCGGAAAACTTGCCGAAGATGCGATTGCGGCGGCGAAAGCGGAAAATCTGATGCCGCAGGTGTTCGGGACGATCACCGTTTCGGACGGGATTTCGATGGGCACGCAAGGGATGAAATATTCTCTGATCTCGCGCGAAGTGATCGCCGATTCGATCGAAACGGTTTGCGAGGCGCAGCAGATGGACGGACTTCTCGCAATTGGCGGCTGCGACAAAAATATGCCCGGCGCGATGATCGCGATCGCGCGGCTCAATATTCCGTCAATTTTCGTTTACGGCGGCACGATCAAAGCCGGACATTTGAACGGGAAAGATCTGACGGTCGTTTCGGCGTTTGAAGCGGTCGGCGAATTTATCGCGGGAAAAATCGACGAAAACGAACTCGGCGAAGTCGAAAAACACGCCTGTCCGGGCGCCGGTTCGTGCGGCGGAATGTACACGGCAAACACGATGTCTTCGGCAATCGAAGCATTGGGAATGAGTCTGCCGTATTCATCGACGATGGCGGCGGAAGACGACGAAAAACGGATGAGTGCGAAGGAATCGGCGCGATTTTTGGCAAAAGCGATCGAAAATAATCTCATCCCAAGCCAAATTATGACGCGCCAGGCGTTTGAAAACGCGATCGCGGTCGTCATGGCGACGGGCGGTTCGACCAACGCCGTGCTTCATCTGCTCGCGATCGCGCATTCGATGAAGGTCGATCTAAAGATCGAAGATTTTGAAACGATCCGCCGCAAGGTTCCGGTTTTATGTTACCTAAAACCTTCGGGACAATACGTTGCGACCGATCTGCACAAGGTCGGCGGCATTCCGCTGGTTATGAAAATTCTGCTCGAAAAAGGAATTCTTCACGGCGATTGCTTAACGATCACGGGCAAAACCATCGCCGAAAATCTGGCTGACGTTTCGGCGCAAGTCCCGGAAAATCAGGATGTCGTGAGAAGTTGGGAAAATCCGCTTTATGCCGAAGGTCATCTCGCGATCCTGCGCGGAAATCTCGCGGAAGAAAATGCGGTTGCGAAAATTACTGGCATCAAAAGCCGCAAAATTACCGGCAAGGCGAAAGTTTTTGACTCGGAAGAATCCGCGATGGCGGCGATAATCGCCAGAAAGATCGAAGCGGGCGATGTCGTCGTGATTCGTTACGAAGGACCGCGCGGCGGACCCGGAATGCGCGAAATGCTCGCGCCGACTTCGGCGATTATCGGTTTAGGTTTGGGCGATTCGGTCGGACTCATCACGGATGGCAGATTTTCCGGCGGAACTTACGGAATGGTCGTCGGACACGTCGCGCCCGAAGCGGCGGTCGGCGGCAATATCGCGCTCATCGAAGAAGGCGATCTGATCACGATCGATGCCGACGAATTACTTTTAGAGGTTCATCTTTCGGACGAAGAACTTGCCGAACGACGCAAAAATTGGAAAATGCCCGAACCGCGATTTACGCGTGGCGTGATCGCCAAATACGCGAAACTCGTTTCGTCCGCCAAATACGGCGCGGTCACGGATTAACGGAAAAAAGTGGAAAATGGAAAATGGAAAATGGATAATTTAAGCCAATTAAAATAATTATCCATTATCCATTATCCGTTTTCCACTTTTTATCCATTTTCCATTGTTTTAAGCCGAATTTCTGCCGGCGTTGATGATGCCGAATGAACATCGAATGACGAGTTTTCCCAAAGTTTTCTTTAATTCTTCATCGTTTGATTCGCGAATGCGCGTGAGGGCGTATTGCTGAATTGTCGTTAAAGGCAAAACGATTCGTTCGCGCGTTTGAACGGATTGCTGTTCGACGGGGAAATCCGACATCAGCGCGTCTTTGCCCGTGATGCGCGCGAGATATTCGCGGCAAAGTTCGTATTCGTCGCGCAGCTTGCGCCAGATCTCGCCATAAGTTTCGTGCCCGGATAAAAACGCCGTCAATGCAAAATCCGTCTTCTGCATCGCCATTTCGCAGTTGTCGATCAGCGTTTTGAAGAACAAATTCGAGTGATACAAGGCTTTGATCTCGTCCAGATTCGCGCTTAGATCGCGCAACGCCGAACCGACGCCGTAAAAGCCCGGAACGTTTTGTTTGAGCTGACTCCACGCGCCGACAAACGGAATGGCTCGTAGGTCTTTGAGTTGCAGTTTGCTTGACGCGCTCCGACTTACGGGACGACTGCCGATGTTCGTTTCCGCGAAAAACCGCAGCGGGCTAGCGTGCGATAAGTAATCGAGAAATAATGGGTGATTTTTTAATTCTTCATACGCCCGATGGCTTTCGTCCGCCAATTTTTGCATCAATTCTTCTTCTTGAGCGGTGAAAGTATTGGTTCTTTGAGGAAATAATTCTTTGGATATGCCGGCATGAAGAAGCTGTTCGATGTTATATTGCGCAGACTCAACCGTTCCGAAA
>JBBQOA010000072.1:0-11676 GCA_038330465.1 Pyrinomonadales bacterium | reverse complement strand
GCCGTGTCCATCAAACCCAAAACCGAGCGTTTGATTAAACTGTAACCTGTCCAGGTGATATTGACGGCAACCAGAATTGCCACGATCGGGTCGAGTTTGAGCCAACCCGTCAGATTTACCAAACCGACACCGATCACGACGCCAACCGATGTCCAGACATCGGTCATCAAATGATGTCCGTCAGCTTCCAATATAAGCGAATGATGTTTTTTTCCGGCTTTAACTAAAATCAGGGCGACGAATAAATTGACTGCCGTGGCCAGACCCGAAATGATTAAACCGATGCCGAGTTGTTCAAGCGGTTGCGGCGTAAATAGCCGCTGAATCGCTGTGTAAGCGATGCCGATGGCGGCGATAAAAATCAGCGTGCCTTCGATTCCGCTCGAAAAATATTCTGCCTTGTCGTGACCGAAAGCGTGTTCTTCGTCGGCGGGTTGGGCGGAGATTTTGAGCATCCACAACGCGATGATTGCCGCCGTAAGATTTATCAGCGATTCGAGCGCGTCCGACAAAAGCCCGACCGAACCCGTAAAATAATACGCCACCGATTTGAGCGTGATCGTAATAACCGCCGCCAGAATCGAAAGCCACGCAAAACGGCTGAGATTTTCTCTTTCCATTAAAAGAAATTTTCCCACAGTTTCGCCCCAAACAAAAAAGCCGTCAGAGATTAACGGCTTTTGTTCCCAAATTGTAACTTTGAATTTTATTTCGTCGCCGTTTTCGCTTTCGGACGCGCCACCAAATACATTTCGTTGGCGATTCGGTCGCCCAAGCCGTCTTTATACAAATCGAAATGCGTGCGCCCTTCGATGTATTCGATTTTCGCGTCGCTGCCGAGTTTTTTGAGTTCCGCATCGAGCAGGCGAACGGCTTCGTCAAGGTGAAAAGTGTCCGCCGTACCGACGATAATGTGAAGTTTGCCTTTCAGCTTTGGTCCGAGCGTCGCCCAATTGTCACGCAAGATACGAGAAATGTCGTATTTCTCCCAAGACTTGGCGACGAATTGATTGATAACGCCCGTGTCGCGGTCGAAAATCGGCATCGGTTGACCATCATTGCCTTTTGGTGAGAAAACGGCTTCAAACGATGCGAACTGCCCGCCGTAATAACCGAGAACTCGCTCCTGTTGTGCGTATTGTCTGACTGACATAATTTCCTTGCCTTTGTCGCGCACGAGATTGAATTCTTTGCCGCCGGCGTCCGCGTAACCATTCTGCGGCGGATATTTCGTCAAATCCCATCCTGTAAAACCGCGAAAATCAACCGGATCGGGCGATGTTGACCAAGTTCCGCCGAAAAAGTCGGGATGCGAAACCATCACCCAGAGTGTTGACCAGCCGCCCGAAGAATGTCCCGTCAAGAATCTTCCTGAGGCGCGCGCATCCATCCGAAATTGTTTTTCGAGAGACGGAATAAATTCATTGACGAGCGCCGTTCCCCACGGTCCGTTATTCGCGGAATCGGCAAAAACGTGATGACCGAGCGGACAATTAGCGTTGAGAAAGACATAGATCATTTCGGGACGCTTGCCCTCGCTCATTTGCTTTAGCATCTCCGGCACGCCGCGCAGCGGGCTCAGATGAGTGCCGCCGTAGCCGTGAATGTTGTAAACGGTCGGATATTTTTCGGTTTTCGACGCGTCATAATTCGGCGGCAGCACGACGCTCGCCTGCATTTTGATCGGTCTGCCCCAAAATGCCGAAAGCGACGGACTCTCAAATTCGACGATTTGAACATTTTTGACGATATTTACCTTTTTTTCGGGAATTTGTTCCGAGAGCGTCAATTCGGTTTCGCCCGCCGGCATCGAAACTTTGACGACCTTGCTGTAAATGTCGCCCGCGCCCGCGCCGTTGTAAGTGTACGAATGATCCAGATCAAGCAGCGCCATGACCTGATATTCGCCCTTCGGCGCATTGGAGAATTTTTGCGGAAAGGCGAGCGCGTCCGGGTTGATCTCGACGGGTTTTCCGGCTTCGAGATTCGTAATCTCGGTGCCCGAAATATAAACGGCGTCGGGATTCATAAAATCCGATTCGATCATTTCGAGCGGCTTCGGATTATTCGTCATAAAGATCAAAAGCCTGCCCGAGAACGGTTTTTCGCCGATCGCCGAATCGACATTGATCTTGAAATGAACCGTCTGCGCCGCCGCGCCGATCTGCAGAAAAGCAATAAAGATAAAGACGATTGACTGTAACCAGATTTTTTTTAGCATAATTGTTTGTTCCGATCTCTAACGCGCAGAATAATTACAAAAAGTATCAGATCAGTTTAACTTTTCCTGTAATTTCCGCAAAGCCTTGTAAGCCTGCATATAACCGGGCTGTTCGTCGAGCGCGAGACCGTAATGCCGCGCCGCTTTGAGTAGTTTTCCGCGTTTTTCGTAAACGTGCGCAAGATTAAAATGCGGATAAGCGCGCGCATCGTAGCGAACCGCTTCGATCGCGAGTTTGAACCAGCGCACGCAGTCGTAATAATTTTCCTTGGCGATCAGATAACTGCCGATGTCATTATACGGATTGCCAAAATCCGCATCGACCGCGATCGCCGCCAGACATTCGGCAATTGCGAGATCGTATTTCCCCTCGAAACTGTATGTCCAGCCGAGAAAGGTCAGGGCTTCGGCGGTCGGAAAGATATCGATCGATTTTTTATAAAGTTTGATCGCCGCTTTGTAATCCTTCGCCATTTGCGCCGCATACGCTTCATTAAAAAGCGCAACGGCTTCGCGCTTGACGGGATTTTTTATTTCCTGCTCAAAAAACATTGCTGGTTAAATCTTAAGTCTTACGGCAAATCAGGGCAAGATTGATCACAAAACTTTACGACTATGAAGAAATTTTGTCTTCAATCCGATTTAAACTTTGCGTCTTTGCGTCTTCGCGTCTTTGCGGGAAATAACTTCTTCACCAGCAAAGACGCAAAGTCGCGAAGTTTATTTGATCTTCACAATTCTGCCTTCAAGACGCGGCGTAATCGTCTGCTCGGGCGCGGATTTGATCGCCTCTTCGAAAACTTCGGAATCCTTCGGCGCGTCCGTTGCATTTATTAAAACCTTCGCGTCTTTGAACATCACATAACCGTCGCCGCCGCGTGAAACAAGAAAATCCGACGTCGCCAAAGTATAAATTGCGTCATCGACCAAACGCTTTCCGCCGACGAGAATTTCCGACACGCGGCTGCCCGCCGGTTTGGAAGTGTCAAAGGTAAAACTCATTCCCGAAATCTGCGGAAAACGTCCCGGTTCGCCGTCTTCGCCCGTGCCGCTGCGGGCAACGCCGTGTTCGAGCGCTTCTTTTAAGACTTTACCCGAAATCTCGATCTTCACGATCGGATTATTAAAGGGCAGGATCGAAAGCACGTCGCGTTTCGTCAAAGCGCCGACGTTATAGGTCAGATCGGCGCGGATCGAACCGCCATTGACAAGTGCGACATCCGATTTCGCCGCGTTGCGGTAAGCGTCGGCGACAAAGTTTCCGATGTTTGTTTCTTTGGTGCGGTTCGAGATCGAAAGCGCGTCCAAACTAACGCCCGTCATGCCGACCGGTTCGGCAAGTTTGACGAGCAGATCTTTGTATTTATCAAAAACGGCGGCAAATTCGGGCGCTTCTGCGATCGCGTCGGTGACGGGAATGATCTCCCAATCCATGCTTTCAAAGCGTTTCGTCGCGGCGTTGAAATTCAGATTGAACTTGCCGAGTTCGCGCGCATCAGCCGTCATCTTAAAGATCGGCGTGCCGTTCGATGAAGATTGCAACAGCGTGTGTTCGTGTCCGCCGAGGATCAGATCAAACTCGGCGCATTTTGCCAATTCCTTATCCTGCGTCATCGAAAGATGCGTCAGCCCGACGACGGCGTTGACCTTGTATTTTTTCCGCATCTGCTTGACCAGTTTTTTCGCCGTCGAACAAAAATCCAAAACCTGCAGGCTGTCTTCCATCGAAGAGGTCTGCTTTGTTTCGGGCAAGAGAAAACCGATAAACCCGATCTTCACGCCGGCGATCTCACGCACAACGAACGGCGGCGTATCAGCGAATATTTTATTCGTTTTTGTATCGAAAACATTCGCGCCGAGCCACGTAAATTTCGATTCCTTCATCCGCTGCAATAAAACATCGGTTTTGACATCGAATTCGTGATTGCCGAAGACGGCGTAATCGATCCCGACCGCATTCCACGCATCGATCATCTGCGCGCCTTTGTAAGTGCGCGTTTCGACCGACGGCGAAAGCGTATCGCCGCCGAGCGTGAAAATAGTGTTCGGATTTTCTTTCAACGCTTCTTTTTTAAGCGTGATGAGCCGCGCCAGTCCGCCGCGTTTGCCGCCGTCAACCGGCATAAACTGATAAACGTCGTTGACGTGCAAAATCTGGACGCGAATATTCTGCGCAAAAACTGGCAGCGCAAATAAAACGAGCACAAACAATAAATTGAAGCGAAATCGAAACATTAAGTTCTCCTGTTCGTGTGAAATTTTGAAAGCAGTTTTATTATACTTGTTTTCAAACATTTTAGTATCGGGCAACGGCGGCGGAATTAACTTCGGAATAGCTGATAGCTGATAGCTGATAACTGATAGATTTTCCCGCTTTATCTATCACCTGTCACCTCTCATCTATCACTTATTCCGAATGATTTTTGCTTTAAGGTCACCGCCGAAAATTTTCTTGACTTTCCCCGAATTCAAGCGTAAATTTCGCGTTAGAGGTAAAAAGTTATGAGAAGATTCTTGCTTGCAATAATTCGTCAAAGGCACAAGAGTTGCTGAAGCGAGTGAGAATTTTGGTTATACTGAACCCTACTGTTTACAATAAATCTAAAAATGTTTGCACGAATTTTCATCGCTCTTTTCATCCTTTCAATTTTTATTTCCGTCAAAGCCGAAACGCTGCCGACGGTTACGCGCGAGTTTCGCGCCGTTTGGATCGCGACGGTCGATAATATCGATTTTCCGACCAAGAAAAATCTCTCGATCGAAGAACAGAAAGCCGAAATAATCAAAGATCTGGAACTTGCCGAATCGTTGCGGATGAACGCCGTGATCTTTCAGGTGCGTCCGATGTGCGACGCAATTTATGAATCACGGATCGAGCCGTGGTCGGAATTCTTAACGGGCAAAATGGGCAAAGCGCAGGCGTTCGACCCACTCGAATTTATCGTCGCCGAGGCACATAAACGCGGAATTCTCGTCCACGCGTGGTTTAATCCGTATCGCGCCTATCATCCGGCGGCAAAGACCGTTTCGGAAAATCACATCTCGAAACGCCGTCCCGAACTGGTCAGAAAATACGGCAATTATTTATGGCTCGACCCGTCGGACGCGGAAGTTCAGACGTATTCTTTGAGCGTCGTTTTGGATGTCGTGCGGCGTTACGATATTGACGGCGTCCATTTCGACGATTATTTTTATCCGTATCCCGAAAAAGATTCGTCGGGAAACAAAATCGAGTTTCCCGACGATAAAAATTGGCAGGAATATCTGCGCACCGCGGCGCAAATGAGTCAAAACAATGTGCGCCGGATTCCTTTGAAACGCGACGATTGGCGGCGCGCCAACGTTAATCAATTTATCGAATCGGTCGGGCGTGAGATAAAGCGCATCAAGCCCGAAGTGATGTACGGCATTTCGCCGTTCGGCGTCGAAGATGTCAATTTCACGGAGCTTTACGCCGACGCGGAAAAATGGCTGCGCGACGGCACGGTCGATTATCTCGTGCCGCAGCTCTACTGGAAGATCGACCGCAAAACGCGGGAATTTCCGCTTTTATTAAAATCCTGGGAAAGCAAAAACCCGCAAAAACGTCACGTTTGGGCAGGCATCGGAACTTATAAAATAGGTGAAGCCAAAGAAAAATTTACAGCGCAGGAAATTGTCGATCAAATTAGCTTAACGCGCGAAATTCAGACGACAAACGGCAATATTCAGTTCAGCTTCAAATCGCTCGGAAACGATCTCGATAAAATTCAAAATGCTCTGCGCGAAAACTCTTACCGGCGCGACGCCATCATTCCATTATCGCCGTGGATAAAAACCGCGAAAATTCTCGCGCCGAAAGTTGAAATTACAAAAAACGACAAATACGTCCGCGCCAATTGGACCGAGGAAGGCACGCGAAAAGCGTTTTGGTTCGTCGTTTATGCAAAGGATAAAAACGGCTGGAATTATTCGATCTTGCCCGCCGCGCAAAAATCGATCACGCTTTCATCTGACCGCAAGATCGAAAAGATTATCGTGACGAGCGTTGACCGATTGGGAAATGAATCAAATTAACGGATAAAGGATAACGGATAACGGATAATGTTTTAAAAATAATTATCCGTTATCCATTATCCACTTTCAAATATGTTCGTGCTTCCCAGAGCTCGGGAATGAATTTTTTTGAGAGCGTCGTCCGCAAATATCCCGCGCCTTCCGAACCGCCCGTGCCGCGTTTCATTCCGAGCATTCGCTCGACCATCAAAACGTGATGATAACGCCAGAGCGCGATGTTTTCGTCGTGGTCGATGAGCAAATCCTGCATTATAAAAAAGTCGGCGTATTTTTCGGGATGCGTCAATATTTCGACGATTGTGTTGACTCTGGCTTCCTCGGTCGAAACGGCAAAACTATTTCTTCCTAAAAGATTCCAAAATTCATCTGCCAAACTCGGCGCGTTGAATCTTTCGGTTAATTTTTCGTGAGCAAATTCGTCAAACTTGAAAAATTCCAGAATATGCGCGTCCTTCGTGCCGGAAACAAATTCGAGTTCGCGAAACTGCGTTGATTGAAAACCGCTCGCCGGATTTAGTTTGTCGCGGAATTCGAGAAAACCGATCTGCGCCATCGATTCTAAAATATGAATCTGCGAAACGATCACTTTTTCGATCGCCGTGACGGCGCGCAAACTGTGATTGACGCGAAAGGCGCGACCCTCGCGCAGCCAACCAATTGTCGCGTCGATTTCGTGAAGGATTTGTTTGAACCAAAGTTCATACGTTTGGTGAATGATGATAAACAGCAGTTCGTCGTGGCTCACAGGCTCCGACAAAGTTTCCTGCAAACCGGTCAGCTCGGAAACTTTCAGATATTTATTGTAAGACAGCGGCGGATTTTTTCCATATTCGGTCATAAGATTGGTCTTTGGTCTTTGGTTTGCGGTCTTTGATTTAACTAAAACCAAAGACCGATTCAATCTTTTTATCTTCGTTTATCGGTCAATTTATGTCAATTTTGAGATATTTTTTGAAAAAGTTGAAAAAAGTTACAAATTATCTTGACATCAGCCTCAAATTCAGATAAATTTTGCGTCGTTCTATCAAAAAACAACACTAAAATAAAATCCCTAAGTCTTGCAGTTTAAGATTTTCTATTGTTTTGAAATGGTTAGTTCAACATTTCGTTCAGTCTTCGTTCAATGAAGTCGCGAAGACTTCATACAGCGCGGATTTTTGTTTTTTTGCCAGTGTTTTTATAAAACGCTTTCGGCTAAAAATTTGGAAAAGAAACGAATCGGTGACGATTCAAAATTAAATTCACTGAAGTTTGTAGGAGGAATTGGAAATATTATGTCTAAAACAACAATCGGTAAGGTCAAATGGTTTAACAACGCCAAAGGTTACGGTTTTATTGAACAGCCCGGCGAACAGGATATTTTCGTGCATTACAGCGCGATTTCCGGCGACGGTTATAAAACCTTGATCCAGGGGCAAGAAGTCGAATTTGAAGTCACAAACGGACCGAAAGGACCGCAGGCGGAAAATGTGATGAAAGTTCTATTGGAAAATTAAAACATTTGATCGTTCCCGGTTTTTTGTCAAAATAATAAGCCGGACGGCGTTAAAAAGAAAAAGCGATGTCTCAAACAAAATGAGACATCGCTTTTTCTCTTTAAATGATTTTCGATAGAGATGCGCTAAATCAATTCTTCGCCTTTTTTCTTGAGCAATCGGCGCCAGAGTTCGCGGTACGACGTAAAACGCGAAACGAGCGTGTTGAAATGATAGCGCTGCGCGTAACTCAGATTGCGGTCGTCGGCGATGCGTTTAAGCGTCGATTCGAGCCGCGCCCGCGCTTCGAGCGGCGGACGTTTCGCGCCGTTGTTGAAATAGATGTCAAAATCGATCTTCAGCTTGCGAATGTCGTCTTCGATTCGGACGAGCTGCTGATCGATCTGAAAAACTTCTTCTTGTTTGGTATGTGTCTGTCGATAAAGTTTGTTGCCGATAAGTGCCATTTTATTTGTTTGAAGAGTTGGGTTTTGGTGTGTTTGAAAGATTTCGCCGTTTAAAGTAAAGTGCCAAAGCCCGACGTATTCCGCCATTTTTTGCTTTTTCGGTTAAAATGTTTTTATGGAAAATGCAAAAACATCCGGCGGCGCGGAAAATTTGCGGTTCTTGCCCTCGATCGACGCGCTTTTGCGCTCCGCCGAGGCAAGCAAATTGTTGCCCGAAACGGGCGCCAAACATCTGACCGTGCTGGCGCGTTCGGTGATCGACGCGCTGCGCCGCGAGATTTTGGAAGACGCGCTGAATTCGGCGGAAACTTCGCGCGAGAATTTGCTTGCCGAAGCCGAAAAACGGCTCGAACACGCGTGGCGCATCGAACAAAACACGAGTTTGCAGCGCGTTATCAACGCCACCGGCGTGATCGTTCACACGAATCTCGGTCGCGCGCCGCTCTCGGAAAATGCGCGGAAAGCCGTTTTTGAACAGGCTTCGCGCTATTGCAATCTCGAATACAATCTCGAAACCGGCAAACGCGGAAGGCGCGGCGCGCGCGCCGAACATCTCCTTGCCGAACTCACCGGCGCGGAATCCGCGTTGATCGTCAACAACTGCGCGGCGGCGGCGTTTCTTGTTCTGACCGTCCTCGCCTCGGGCGGCGAAGTCGTCATTTCACGCGGCGAGATCGTCGAGATCGGCGGCGATTTTCGCGTCCCCGACGTTTTGACGCAGTCCGGCGCAACGCTTCGCGAGGTCGGCACGACGAACCGCACGCGGGCTTCCGATTACGAACGCGCGATCAATGAAAACACGCGTCTTTTGCTCAAAGTTCATCCGTCAAATTACCGGATCGTCGGTTTTACCGCTGCACCGAATCTTACCGAGCTTGCCGATCTTGCGCATCGCCATAATCTTTTGCTTTATGAAGACGCCGGTTCGGGCGCGATGTTCGACCTCGCGGAATACGGTTTAACGGATGAACCCGTCATTTCGCAATCGATCGTCGCGGGCGCGGACATCGTCACGTTCAGCGGCGACAAACTGCTCGGCGGCGTCCAATCAGGTTTAATTGTCGGACGGCGCGAGATCGTCGAACGCATTCGCCGTCATCCGCTCTATCGCGCGTTAAGAGTCGATAAATTGATCTACGCCGCGCTCGAAGCCGGCTTTGAAACCTTTCGCCATGAGAATTTTATGCAGGAAATTCCCGTTCTCCGGATGCTTTCCATGAGCCCCGCCGAATTGATGAAACGCACCACCGCGTTTGCCGACCGCTTGCGCGAAAATTTGGGCGAAAATTCCGCCTTGAAATTTGAAATAGAAGAAGGAAACTCCGTCATCGGCGGCGGAAGTGCGCCCGACGCCCAGCCTGCGACGACGCTGCTTGCGCTGCAGCACGCGCAAATTTCGGTCAGCAAACTCGAAGAAAAACTGCGCGCCTCAAAACCGCCCGTCATCACGCGGATTTTGGAAGACAAAGTTTTGATCGATCTGCGAACTGTTTCGGAAAGCGAAGAATCTGAGCTTTTGGGTGTTTTGGCAAAACTCAAGTGAAAAATTTTCTTTTAATAAACGAAAACAGCCGTATAATAATTCTGCATAATACACGAAATATGACTATTATCCTGAATCAGTCTGGATAATCATAAGTTGTGCCGCTCTTGGTTACTATGCAAGTTAAATTTAACCTATGCGATTTTATAAAATAATTGTCTCTCTTCTTGCTTTTGCAATCGGCGTTTCTAGTGCTTTGCTGTGGTTGCGATCCGATTCGCCGCAAAATCAAATTGAAATAATTTCAAGCGAGCAAGTTCAATCCGATAGCCCTGTCACAGAAGTCAAATTAGAAAAGTTTGTAATTGAAACTCAGAACGTTGAACATTTTTATTACGATGCTGAAATCGAAAAAACGCTGAAAAGACTTGTCGCTTACAAAAGCAAAACCAATCGAAATACTTTTTACATTTCTCCCATGATGCACGAGGGAGTTGATTTTGTTTGGGCATATTGGAAAGAAGACAAATCCATTATGATTTTGCATCTATCCGAACTAGACGAAGATGCTGAATGGTTGTATTTCAAATATCGCGTTGACCTTATAAAAGAAGTTGTGCCGACGGGCAAATATGGAAATTTAGGATGTTGCTTGGTTGAAAAAGATTGGGCAGATGATGTTTTAGCCAAATGCAAAGCAGGCAAAAGGCTAACTGTTTTCAAGAACAGTCTTTGAAAATAACGGCGTAAGACAACAAATCAATAGATGTGAGAGCGAAATAGCGACTTCTCGTGGGCTTATCCGCTAAACTTCAAGTTGTGAAAATTCAGTTTCGCGCCACATCAACTCTGCCGTTTGACGTTTTCTTTTTACAAGTTTACGTGCGGGAAAATTAGTACTATAACCATCCAAGGAGAAAATTTATGTTGAAACAGATTTTATCGCTGATGCTGATCGGCTTTTTAATTAGTGTGGTCGCTATGAAACCGGCGATTGCGTCCGCCAAAGTAGAAGATCAAGCCTTTGCAAACAGAGTAAAACAAGCCGTCAGCAGTCTTGGAACGGGCGAAACGGTCCGTGTCAAAATCAAATTACAAAACGATACCAAAATCAAAGGTTATATCAGTGAAATCGCAGAAAATGATTTTACGGTGGTCACTTCCAAAGACAAGGTTGGAACAAAAGTTCCGTATCCGCAAGTCAAACAAATCAAGAGAAATAATCTTTCAGGACTTGGAATTGCCGGCATTGTCGCAGGCGGCGTCATTTTAGCCGCATTTCTGATCAATGTTTTTGGAGATTAGTTCAATATCACATCGTCGAATAAATCATTTGTTGCGAACATGGGTTTTGTTTATGCTGTGTCGCCGAACTTCGCCATTATCCATTTTTATGCGTGAAATCGCGCATAAATTCGACCAATGCGCGGGCGCCTTCCGTCGGAAACGCATTGTAAACGGAAGCGCGGATGCCGCCGACCGAGCGGTGTCCTTTTAATCCTTCAAAACCGTTTTCCGCTGCTTCCGTCGCGAATTGATTTTCCAAATTCTCGGACGGCAGACGAAATGTTACGTTCATCAAACTTCGCGCCTGTTTTTCGGCGTGACCGCTGTAAAAACCGTCGCTCGCGTCAATCGCGTCGTAGAGAATGCGCGCTTTTTCCTGATTAATTTTCTCGATGCCCGCGACGCCGCCTTTTTCATTGAGCCACTCGCAAACCAAACTGACGAGATAAATTCCCCAGGTATTCGGCGTATTTAACATCGAATCGTTCGCCGCGATCGCGCGGTAATCGAGCATCGAAAATTGATTTGCGGGAACTTGTTCGAGCAGATCGTCGCGGATAATTACCAAGGTCACGCCCGAAGGTCCGATATTTTTCTGGGCGCCCGCGTAAAGAAGGGCGTATTTTTCGATGTCGATCAGTTTCGACAAAATATTTGACGAAGCATCGCAGACGACCGGAATTCCCT
>JBBQOA010000071.1:0-11912 GCA_038330465.1 Pyrinomonadales bacterium | reverse complement strand
ACGAAAAGCATCTCTATCTGCCGATCGAAACTCTCAAGCAATCGGGCTTAGTTTGACCGAAGGATTTCTGACCGAACAACCGAAATTAGTTGATACTTCGCCGAAAGAGGTGGAGAAGCTCGAATTTGAACCAATCAAAGTCTGTCCGATGCCAAACCGGAAATGGAAGCCTTCTTTTATATCAAACCGGGCGGCGGCAAATCCTACCAATGGAAAGGGAATTAATTGCTGCCGGTTCGTTCGACCTAAAACAATCGGCTGCTGAGCGGTCGGGATCGTGGGGGTCAACAATTCTCAGTCCTAAATGATCGCAGGGCGCATCGGTTAAATCTTGCTCAACTCCAAGATATTTTTCGTTTATTTGGATCGAATCGTGTCCCAAAGATCGTCCCATCAGACGAATATCTTTTGCTGGTTTCGGTTAATTGATGTGCGGCTCTTTCCGTTTAGCTTATGATCAAGCCGCCCACCGACGATTGTTTTTTTTTAGATAAGAATTTTCATCCCAATCTGCCTGATTATTGATCGATTATGGCGCGCATTTCATTACGAAACGTCCCATTTCCGATTTGGTTTCAAGTTCATTCGGCGAAAGGATTTTTATCCCTTGCCAGCCTTCAAAACTCGTTAATCCGATTCCGCCAAGCGTCCAATTTGTCGAAACCGTCTGCGTTCCCGGCTGACTAAAATCGAGCGTATAAACGGGAGCGGTTGCGCCATCGCTGCGGGTGAATGTATATTTCACCGTGCCCGGTGCATTCGTTGTTATATAACCCGTGAACTGCACCGAAACCGGGCATTTGCCTGAAATATTCGCTTGATCGGCTTTTAATCCGACATCCGTGACGGTAAATTTAGCGGACGACCTTTTGTCGCTGTTCTTTTGTTCGTCGTTTGCACCGGACAAAGAACGGGCGATGACGGCGTAATCACCTAATTGGTTTGTTTTCACGCTAATCACGTCAACTTCAGGTAGAAAAGTTCCGCCGACCGATTCCCATTTTTGGTTTTGCTGATTGAAGTGAAGGATTTCAAACGAATTCGCGTCGAATCCGTCGGCGGCTCGTCCGCCTCTGCGGCTCATTAATTGAAACCGAACAACGCCTTCGCGTTTCATTTGTTCGCCGCTCGAAGCCGCAATGTTGTAACCGCCGCTGACCAAAACAAATCCGGAATCGAGAACAGGCGGAGCGACGCTGGATTGGCTGACGGAAATTCGTGTTCCGGCGGACATCGAACCGGACGGAATACTCGTTGAAATTTGTCCGTCGGTCGAGAAAACTTCGGTTTCCTTGTTGAAATCAAGTGGTGAGATAAGGACGCTGAAAAGCCGTTTGACCAATGATTTACCATCAATTCCAGCAGTAACTTCAATATCTGCGTAGGTCATTTCAGGTAAGTTGCCGGTTGTCCCGACGTAGCTTTTGCTGGCGTCGTCAAACGTCATCGTGACTTTTTGTGTTTCCGTTCTTCCTTTTTGCGTAACCGTGACCAGCGGCGCCGAACCAAGTTGTGAATCAGCTTTGATACTGATTTGAAGTTGTCCAGTTTTGGTCGGCTCGACAGTTGCTCTTACCGCAAACGGTTCAGGCGTGATTACTAACGGGATATTTTTTTGCGCCATTGATTCTTTACTAAAATTGCGGTTGAAAAACGGCGAGAACGAAGCATTGGTCATAAACCAGCCGTCGGAATTGCTTTTAATCAATTTTTCTTCGATCCGTGCCGTGCCTGAACAATCTGCCGTCGTCACAAAATATTCGCCGCCGTTTGCCGTAACACGGTCGCCGACGTGAACGCCGGTGATCGGAATATTGCCCGAACCAAACAGAACGCTTCCGCCGCCCGAATTATAACTGCCGCTTTTTCCCTGTAATATGTTTTGCCCCGAAGCAGTTCGGACCCAAACTTCGACATCGTCCAACGGATCGCGGGTTTCTGCGTTGATGACCGTCATTGTGATCGGCTGGCATAGATTCGGACGCGAACGGTTTTCGATACTGACGTGCGGCTGCCAATCATTGGGCAACGGCTGCACTGAACCGGGAATCGCTCCGCGCGTGTCCGGCGTATTGATTAACCAACGGGCGCGAAACGGATCAGTGCCGTCGCGATATTGATTAGCCAGATGCAGCCAGCAATTTTCATCACCTTGCCGGGTGCCGGTGCGGTGCCGGTTTTCGCCGCGACCCGAACAGATTTTGCCCGCCCTGAATTGACTGAACATCATACAGGACGCTTGCGGTTGATTATTACCGAATGGTCCGCTTAAAGAACCCAAGTTTGCTGCGCAGAAAACGCCGCGGTCGCCGTCGGCATATTCGTCGAGCAGATCGAAACCGTAATGACCGAATTCGTGTGCCGCCGTGATTCCCGCAAACCAAGAATCGGGCGTAAGGGTCGGACCGCGCCGCATATTGATCCATGTTGCCAGACCGCCGTACAAAAATCCGCCGATCCGGTTAACGTGTGGACGCAATTCCAGATTAGCCTGAATTCGCATATCAGTGTCATCCCACAAATTCGCGTTGTCGGTAATTTCGATTTGTTCGATAAAAAATTGTCCGTCCGTCGCGTTGTATAAAAACTGCGACATCGGAAGGAGTATCTGGTCGCGGATATTATCGAGTTCAACACGTGAAGCATCCCATTCGGTTGAGGTGACGATGTGCACACCAAATAACGGATTGTTCGGATTTAGACGCAGTTCCTGAATTTCGAGCGGATTACTGACGACGAAATCCCCGCGCGTGCCGTCATTGCCGACAGCAGCCGTCGTCAAATAAACACGGTAATTCCAATTTTGTTCGCTTCCGGGCTGATGATTATTTCGATAAGTCCGGTTTTCCATGATGCGTGAGCGTGCAATGATCCGGTCGCCCGCGCTCAACGGCGGCAGTCTTAAAATGCCGTTGATGTCGGTGACTCCGACTCTTCGCCCGTTAACGAAAACTTCCGCGTCTTTGATATTCGTGTTTTGTCCGTCGGCGACCCTGATTCTCGTTTCACGAACGCGTGTATCGCGCTGCGAACAGTTTCCGGTCATCGTTATGTTGACGACAAATGTTCCGGTGTTGTCAGCCCGTTCGTTGTCATTAACTATGAGCCAGAGATGTCCGCTTGAACCTGAACAAATTGAACCGTTTGGTGGCAGCGGATAATCTTCGCGCAATTCATCATCGGGATTTGTGCGGCTCGTTGTAAACCGGAAAACCAAACCATATAAAGGCTGGGTGTCGCTCGGAAACGACAATCTCCGGTCATCCGGAAATGCAGTCGTTCCCTCGGGTCCGAATTCACCGCGCACTCCAACATTAACTCTGCCGGTCGCGGTAAATTGTATTAAAGTTCCGTTTTCCACGTTAATTCCGGTATCAATCCAACGAGCCGCATTACCGGGAACGCGAAACTCTTGCGCGTTGGCGAAGTAACTGCCAAGCAGAAAAAAAGTCAATAATATGCAATGTTTAATGTAGCGGTTCATTTCTTTAAATCTCCTTTATTTGAAAACTTGAGCGCGCGGGCAAATGTTAAGATTGACCCGCGTTCTCCGGTTGAGTAGACGACCTATTTCAACGCACAGAAAGTAGCGGGGATTTCGATTGAAACAAGACCGTATCGGTTATTTCCGGTATCTAATTCATCAATCCACAAACCACTGTTAACTTTCAACTCAAACTCGTGTCTACCGGACATATATGCCGGATTGTCAATTAGGTAGTAAATCGGAATCGTCGCGTTGTAGCTTTCGCCAGGTCGCAGCGACGGCAAGCCGACACCATTTCCCCAGCCGCTGCCCGTTGCGTCCATCGCGCCGACAAGTCCGACATCCGACCGCGCCGGACTAATATCGGTGCCGATATTCTTGACCCTGACAGTTGCGAATAAAACAGCATTGCGCGGACTGCAAGCGGTTCCGAGCCGCAGTTTTGCCCATTCAATTACCAAATCCGGTTTCTTTGGCGTCGGCACATTGACCGTACCTCCGGATTGTTTACAGGTCAGTTTGAAACTTGCTTTATTGGAAAACATTTCATTTGGTGAGAGAATTTTGATTTGCTCCCAACCTTCGTAGCGCGGAAGAACCGACGCATCGCCCAGTGTCCACATCGTCGAAACATATTTGATTCCGGCTTCGGTAAAATCAACATATTCGACCGGAGCGGTTGCGCCGTCATTGCGTCGCCATGTGTATTTCACGCGCCCCGCGCCGTTTGCCTGAATTTTGCCGACAAACTTGATTACACCCGGACACGCACCGTTATATTCAATGGGCGTTGCTTCGACACCCGCGCCCTCAACCCGAAAACCGGATTGTGCGAAAGCATTCGACGACAAATGCAGTATCAAGCCCAAAAGCAGTCCGGCGAATAAAGCCGCCCGTGATAAAAAATTAACTTGTTTTTTCATAAAAATTTTCTCCTTATTTAAATCTCTAAAATTTGTTGCTTGACGGTTGACAAAGGTCTAAAATGCTAATGTTCACTTTGCAATTTAGAAATGTTTCCCTGCAACAGTTCATTTGACCAATTTATATACGGAGTTTGCTTAAATGTCTTCAGAGATAACCTCAATTAAATCTCAATTTAATCTCAATCCGGATAAGTTTAATGATGAGAGGATTTACGAATTCGGACAGTTCCGTCTTGACGCTGCTCACCTGATGCTGTATGAAAAAGAACAGCCAATTTCGCTTGCTCCGAAAGTCGTCGAAACGCTGTTGGCACTAATTGAACGGAGCGGTGAAATTGTTTCAAAAGAAGAAATGATGAATCGGCTGTGGAAAGATGCGTTTGTCGAAGACGCGAATCTCACGCAGAATATCTATCTTCTGCGAAAAATGCTCGGAAACAATTCCGCCGGAAAACCTCTGATCGAAACCTTTCGGCGGCGCGGTTATCGCTTTACGGGCGAATTGGAAAAAACAGAAGGATTGCCGCGACTCTCAAAACCGGTTGTTCAAACAAACACTATTAAAAATAAAGCGGAGGAATTTTTTGATTCGCTCGCCGTCATGCCATTGACAAACGAAAGCACGAACGAAACGGCGGTATATTTGAGCGACGGAATTACCGAAAGTATTATTAACCGGCTTTCGCAGCTCGAAGACTTTCGCGTGGTTGCCCGCAATACGGTTTTTCGATACAAAAATCAAAAGGTTGAACCTAAAGAAATCGGGCGCGAATTTGGTGTCAGCGCGATTTTAACGGGCAGAGTTTTACAATTCGGCGAACGGCTAATCGTCCGCACCGAATTGACGGAAACGGCAAACGGCTGGCAACTTTGGGGCGAACAATACGACTGTTTCGCGTCCGACGTTTTGGAATTGCAGGAAACGATCGCCCGCGAAATCTCTGATAAACTGCATTTGAAATTGTCGCGCGAAGAGCAAAAACGTCTCTCAAAACGTGACACAAAAAGCTCCGAAGCTTACCAGTTTTATGTCAAAGGTCGCCACTTTTTGAACCGGCGTTCAATCAAAAGTATCGAACTTGCGACCGGATATTTTCAGCAGGCGATTGATGTTGATGCAAATTACGCGCTCGCCTACGTCGGTTTGGCAGATTGCTTTCCGTTGCTTAGTTTATACGGCGCGCTGCCGCCGCACGAAGCTTATCCAAAAGCCGCCGCGTCCGCCCGGCAAGCCCTGGAACTCGACCAAAATTTGGCGGAAGCCCACAACTCACTCGGCGTCATCAAATTATTTTACGAATGGGATTGGCAAGGCGCGGAAAGAGCATTTCGGAAGGCACTTGAAATTAATCCGGGTTACGCCGACGCGCATCAGCGATTCGGGATGTTTTTAATATCGCAGGAACGTTTTGACGAAGCGATTATCGAATTTGAATGCGCTCGCGAACTCGACCCGTTATCTTTAATCACAAAGACCATCAGCGGTTATTCTTTTTATTATTCGCGACAATTTGAAAAGGCGGCGGAGTGTTTTTCGGAAGTTTCGGCTATGGACGAAAACTATTCAATGGCGCATTTCCGCCTCGGTTTAACCTACGCACAGAAAGGAGATTTTGAATCAGCCGTCGCCGAACTCGGCAAATCAACCTTGCTTTCAAACGACCGCGATGTCGTTGCTGCGATCGGTTATATTCACGGGTTAAACGGCGATGTTAAAAAGGCGCAAGCCGCGCTTGATGAATTAGACAAACGCGAAAATGAAGGCTTTGTTTCAGCTTATAATAAAGTCTTGATTTACGCAGGTTTGGGAGAAATTGAAACGGCTCTCGATGGGCTCGAAAAGGCTTACGAAGAGCGTTCGTATTGGTTGATTTATCTGAAATCCGATCCGTCGCTCGATTTTCTGCGGACAAATTTGCGTTTTATTGCATTACAAGAAAAAATCTTTGGTTTGGAAAAAGCTGAAATGCCGCGTTTGTTTGGTGAAAACCGGCAAGGCGTTGCAGCCGAAAAACAAAGTACACGCCGGAACTTATGGATTTTAACAACCGTTTTCGGACTATTGATCTTAGCGATTTTTGGTTGGACGCAATTTAACCGTAGTTCAAAAAACAGTGCGGCACAAATACCGAAACCTACGATTAAACGTTTGACACCGGACATTAACGCGATCAATCCGGCGATTTCCCAGGACGGAAAATATCTCGTTTATATCCAAATAGTTGCTGACCAACGAAGCCTTTGGTTAAAAGAATTGGCAACCGGAAGCACGAAACAAATTATGCCGCCAAGCATTGATGGCTACCAAGTCCCGGAATTTTCGCCCGACGGCAGTGAAATTTATTACGCAACTACAAGCAATGGTTTGCCAAATAATATCATCGAACGAATTCCAGTAAATGGCGGCGCTCGGCAGGAAATCGTCCGAAATGTGATGAGTCCGTTCAGTATTTCCCCGGACGGCAAAGAGATTGCTTTTGTGCGTGTGCAAAGTTTGATTATCGCTGAAACGGATGGAAACGGCGAAAGAGTTTTAAGCGAACGCGATTATAAAACAACATGGTTTGAATCTTGGGGGTCCCAGCTTTCATGGTCGCCGGACGGCAAAACGATCGCGATTTGCGGCGGGCGCAGCGAAAACGGACAAAGACATTTTGAATTAACTGAAATTTCCGTCGCCGACGCAAGCGAAAAAAACATTCCCGTGCCGAATTGGAATTATCTGGACAGTGTGAAATGGATTCCTGACCGCTCGGGGTTGGTCGTTATTGCCAAAGAAAATTCCGGCTCGCCGTTTCAAATTTGGCGCGTCGCGTATCCATCGGGCGAGGTCACGCGCATCACCCAAGATTTTCAGGATTATAAATCAGTCGGTATTACGGCGGACTCCCATCTTTTGATTGCCAGTCAGGAAATCGGCAACCGCAACATCTGGTCTGCGCCGATTGACAAAGTGCGGGCAGCACAGAAAATAACGTCAGGCACGGCGGCGAACGACGGATATTGGGGCATTTCGCTGATGCCCAATGGTCGCGTCGTCTATACGAGTCCCAGAAGCGGCAATACGGATTTGTGGGTAATGAACGCCGACGGCTCCAATCAAAAACAATTAACCGCGAACGCCGGAGAGAATGTTCAGCCGGAAGTTTCGCCCGATGGACGCTATATTTTTTTCAGGTCGGATCGAAATGGCGTTGCAAGAATTTGGCGGATTGACGAAGACGGCGACAATCCGAAACAACTGACCGAAGGCGAAGGGTTTCAGGAACGCCCGTTGATTTCTGCGGCGGACAAATGGGTTTACTTTACAACCGTGAACGGCACAAAATTTTCAATTTGGAAAACTACGCCGGTCGGCACCAAACCTATTCGCGTGACAATGCGCGATAATGTTAACTTATTCTCCATTTCACCGAACGGCAAATCATTAATATTTCAACAATACGATCAAAATTCGCCAAAACCTTGGCAATTCGGTTTAATGTCGGCGGAAACCGGGGAAGTTGTAAAAATGTTCGACCAACCGATGGCGGGACGAATGAATTGGACGGCGGATTCAAAATCAGTGATCTACATCGAAGCCGGAAAATATATAAACCTTTGGCAACAACCGCTTGATGGAAGCAAGGCTAACCAAATGACCGATTTCGACGCGGACCAACTTCGCGCTTTCGATATCTCGACGGACGGCAAAACTCTCGTCGCATCACGCGGAAACTCTACGTTTGAAGCGGTATTGATCCAAAATTTTTGAGAAATTCATAAATATCCATTTTCGACCGGAGAGTTACAAAAAAAAATCATAATAGAGGGGATTTCCGCCCAATTATCTCCCACAAAAATTCCTTATTGATGCTTTTCACAAGTTTGAAGGAAAATCCCCAAATTCGCGTTAGAACAACTTTATTTCGAATGTTTTTAGGGTTAAAATTTTCTTTTTCTATTGCGGGTGATCAATTTTTTGAGCGATCCACGATTCGGTTTTGACGGTTGTTTTTGCACAGGTTTATTGTTTTCACACTGGCGGATAAAGCTGCGAACGGCATTCCAAAACTCCGTCCGTGAATCGATCGCTCCGGGTTCGTTCGCCCCGTAGAATTCAGCAGCCGAACTCTCACCGGCATCTTGCGAGTCAACAATCCTCATCCACAAATCATCTAAGCAGAGAATAGCGGGTCGGATAACCGCCAAACGTTGAATGGTAATTCCTTTCGGACGAGGTTGATTTTTTTCGGAAATCAAATAATTCCAATATTCTAGTTTTCTATTTTGAGAAATCATAAATTTTAAAGATACGTTAATAATTAATCCGATGAATGTTTGAAGATAATTTTTTGAGTCGGGCAGCCCAAATTGCTCCATTTTTGAATGTAAGCACAATTGTAGCAAAAAAAATGCCTTCACAATTGCCCTCAGTTCGTTTTTTCTGACGAAAGCTTAAACTTACCATTCAATAAAAAGCGGGAATTTCACCACTAACCGCTAATTCGAAGTCCTAAATGGTCACATGGGGCGTCGGTCAGATCCTGCTCAACGCCGAGATATTTCTCGGTTGTTTGAATTGAATCGTGACCGAGCGACAATTGAATCTGATCGATCGGCGAGCCGCCTGTATGCGCGAGCTTGGCAAAAGTTCGGCGCAGATCGTGCGGAGCGATTCCTTGCGTTTCAAGCTTTTCGGCATATGAAACAACAATATCACGAATCGCCTGCGGCGTGATCGATTCGCCCATCAGATTATCGCCCTTATTGACGCGCCGAAAAACAAACCCGGTTTCGAGATGAGCCACGGTTTGCCAGGAATCGACGCAAGCCTTCGCCCACGACGGCATCGGGACTGTTCGCATTTTGTCGCGCTTGCCGACGATATCGACGATCGCCCAACGTCCTTCGCGCTGTTCGATATGCGGGAAAGAAAGAATCGCCGCTTCCGCCCTGCGCAAGCCGCAGCCAATCAGAACGGCGAGCAGCGCACGGTCCCGAACACCTTTCAGGGTTTTGACATTCGGAGCGTTGAGCCAACGCTGCGCATCTTCCTTCGTCAACCAGTTGCCGGTCCGTCGTCCGCGAAACGGCACGCCTTTGACAGCGCGGATCCCGTTGGCAATGCGCGAATCGATCAGATTATTATCTTCCGATTCGGTCGCGAATTTTCTGATCGCGGAAAGTTTTTGATTGATCGTCGCCGACGAAAGTTTGCGCTCGCGCAAAGATTTGACATAGCGGTTAATTAGCGCCTTATTCAGTTCCGGTCGGTTTTGCTCTTGATGCCAAACGAAAAATTCTTCGAGATGTCTTTGATAAGCCCGCCTTGAATTATCACTCGGAAGACCATCGATCACCATCTCAATGATTTTTCGTTCGGCAGCGGAAAGTTTCGGTTTTGCAATTGCGACGCAATTTTCCATAAAAATTTAAAATCAACATCAAAATATTCAGAATCATTACAAACAGCTAAAATTTAACACATCAGCCTTCCCTTTGTAAATAGCTTTCGAGATGTGATATTATCATAAGCTATTTTACATTATGTTTTTTAAACAGATCTGAAAACTTGTATAATCTGTCAGTATGAAATCATCCGCTGTTGTTGCTTAGAAATTTATCTGGTTTTGATCGAAAAAATAGTTCGAGATTTACTAATTTGTAAAATTAAAAAATTAATACGAGCCGACGCTATTATAAAGGATTTTAAAGTGAGGATAAAATATCAACCAACCGATAATGACCGCGCCGACGGCTGTCATTAAAGCTTTGAAACCAAAAAATATTTACAACCACAAAAAGCATATTTAAAACTTCTGATCCTGGCTGAAAACTCAAAAGGATGATTTATAATTCGGTCAGCCGATAATTTTAAACTTGCGAGCTAACCGTTGTTAAATATTTTAACGCCAACACTACCGGGTTTTGTAATTACATTTTATTTAGAACGGCTTTAGTCTAGGTGTTGATGCGTTTCTGCATCATCATTGCAATAATAGCCGATGAAATGATAAAGAATAATGTTCCTAAGATAGAACCGGCATAAATAAATCTCGGATATAGAATACCGATTAAGAAAAACGTTATTGATACCAAGTAAAAAATTACCGTGATATATCCAATCGAAAACATATCCCACTTTCTCAATTCATTGATAAAATTCATGATTTTTAACCTCGCAACCATATTTGCCCTATTTAGTATCAGAACTCATTTATAAGATTATATGTCGTAATCCGACATAAATCAATTGGCGCTGATAAAATTATTTCAAAAAGGTATTTGGAGTTATTAAGATCATGACTGAAAAAAATAACAAGACTAGAGAGTTTCTCAGTAAAAAGGAATCCGAATATTAAAATAGATTTTGTTTCACGAATCCACTATTCGCAATAATTTTTCAGATAAGCACTCGTAAATCAATTTTTATGAGCGCAGGAGTTCATTCCTTTTTTACTGAGGAACTTTATACGGCGATTTTCCAGCGAAATAAATCCGCCGGTTTGAATCCGGGAAGAGGCGCTCCGACTCTTTATCAATAATTCAAGAACCTAAACAGCATACCTGCAAATAGGTTCCAAACATTACTCATTTTTCGATTTAATGAGATCTTTAGACTTTTTAATCAACTCGATATTTTGTTCAAAGGAAATCATCAGCAATTTGTCTTTTTCTTGATGTGTATGTATTTTGGGCGGATAAAAGTGTTTGCCGTAAACCGGATAAGCTTCTGTTCGTAAATGGGCGAGAAACGAATGTCCGCTGCGAACCTCGCGTTCGTGACGCAAAGCTGAAATGTCAATCGGTGCAACGACGATACGCTCGCCCGGTCCGGAACTTGCTTCGGCGAGTAATCTTCCTTCAAAATCAATAATCTGACTGCCGCCCGACCACGAATATGGCGGATAATTTTTTAAACTCGCCGCTTGATTAGAAGCGACGACAAACGCATTGTTTTCAATTGCCCGACAACGATTGATAACCGTCCACCAATCCATCGGGGCGGTCGCGTTCCACGGATCCATATAAGCCGAAACTCTGATCAAAACTTCCGCGCCGTTTGCCGCAAGTTGCCGCAAAACTTCGGGAAAAAGCCAGTCGTAACAAATCGCCGTTCCGAGTTTTCCGATCGGTGTATCGGCAACGGGGAAAAGTTCTTCCTCGTAACCAACGATGTCGTGGGGACTGGTATGAACTTCATACGGAATCCACGTGTTAACTTTGCGATATTTATACAAAATACCTTCCGGCGCGATTAGACAAGTCGTGTTAAAAAGCGCGTTTTTATATTTTTCGTCACGTTCGAGCATCGAGCCACTTTGAATGTAAATATTATGTTCCCTCGCTTTTTCGACGAGTCGTTCGGTGTGTTCGTTCGGAATTTCGACGGCGAGTTTTTCAAGTAATTCTTGCGCCGTGGCAAAAACCGGCGCGCAATGCGCAAATTCGGGAAACGTAACGAGTTTGACGGGCAAAAACGGCGCGTTTCCCGCGACCGCCGAATCGATCATCGA
>JBBQOA010000070.1:0-11933 GCA_038330465.1 Pyrinomonadales bacterium | reverse complement strand
CGCTTCGTCGCCGTAAAGTTTGACATAGGCGCCGAGCGGGATCGCCGAAACGCGGTAATCGGTATGACCGACCTTAAAACCCCAAATGCGCGGTCCCAGCCCGAAAAACGAATAGGCTTCGACGCGCATTCCGAAAAGTTTGGCAACGATAAAATGTCCGAACTCGTGGATGTTGATGGCAACTCCGAGAACGAGGACGACGGCTAAAATTACTAATAAAATATCAGGCATTGTTTATAAATCCTTTCAAAATTCGCTAACTTAGAAACAGAATTTGCGGTTCAAGTTGTCATTAAAAGTGTAAAACTCACCGCCATCCTAGTCAAATTATTTTTTACGAACCCGCGCCCGTCGCATTGGCAGTCAGAAATTCGACAGCGCGTGCCCGCGCAAAAGCGTCGGTTTCGAGAACGATCTCCAAACTCGACGCCGGTTGCGCCGTGTGTTCGTTCATCACCGCTTCGATGATGCGCGGAATGTCGCTGAGACGAATTTTATTGTCGAGAAAAGCCTGCACGGCGATCTCGTTGGCGGCGTTCAAAGCCGCCGGCATCGTTCCGCCGATCCGCAAGGCTTTGTAGGCAAGCGCGAGACACGGAAACTTTTCGAGATCGGGTTCTTCAAAGGTCAGCTGCGAAAACTTCGTAAAATCGAGGGGTTCGAGACAACCTGTTTGGCGCGTCGGAAAGGTTAGCGCGTATTGGATCGCGTGTTTCATATCGGTCACGCCGAGCTGCGCGATGACCGAACCGTCAACCATCTCGATCATCGAATGAACGACCGATTGCGGATGCACGACGACCGAAATCACGTCGGCGCCGAAATCGAAGAGCCAGCGCGCTTCGATCACTTCCAGACCTTTGTTCATGAGCGTCGCCGAATCGATCGTGATCTTGTCGCCCATCTTCCAATTCGGATGATTCAAGGCTTCGGCACGCGTCGCATTTTCGATCTGAGTTTTCGATTTTGTCCGAAAAGGTCCGCCCGACGCGGTCAAAATCAATCTTTTGACTTCTTTGACCGATTCGCCGCGCAGACATTGATGCAGCGCGTTATGTTCCGAATCGACGGGCAAAATTTCGGCGCCCGATTGACGCGCCGCTTTGGTCATCAATTCGCCCGCCATTACCAATGTTTCTTTGTTTGCCAGCGCGACGCGTTTTCCCGCTTCGAGCGCGCGCAGTGTCGGCACAAAACCGACCGCGCCGACCGTTGCCGAAACGATTGTCGCCGCTTCTTCGTGCGTCGCAACCGCGATCAGACCTTCTTCGCCCGTTAAAATTTTCGGCAGTTTTGTGACTTGTAATTTGTTATTTGCAAGCTTGCGCAGCAAACTTTCGGCGCAAGCTTCATCTTTGACAGCGACCAGCGCGGGCTGGAATTTGGCGATCTGATCGGCTAAAACGTCGGTATTGCTTCCCGCCGCGAGCGCGACGACGCGAAAATCTTTGAGATGTTCGACCGTCTTCAAAGTATTACAGCCGATTGAGCCCGTCGAACCTAAAATTGCAATTGATTTCATAAAAAGACTTATTCAGATTACCACAACGCAGCGCCGTTGTTCTAAAAAGACTTGCCGAAAAGCCTTTATTTATCGAAAGCAAATATTTAATTGACACTTTTCTGTCTAAATAATTTCAATCCTTCAAACAAAAAAATTCCAACTTTCCGCCGACCTTCCGTCTCTTACCTATCGGACGAATTAAATTTTGTCCGATAATTTTTTGAACAAGGGAGAAATAATTATGAAGAAATTTTTAGCATTATCACTGATTTTAGGCTCTGCCGTGATGTTTGTGCCGCCAGCCGAAGCCAAAACCGCGGATCTCAATAATTCGACGATGACGATTGCCGCCGAGTCGTCACCGCAGCGCTACACGCAGCGCCGTAATCGACGCGCCCGCGTCAGACCTAATCGACGCGCCCGCGTCAGAGTTGTGACCCGCGCACGGATCGTCCGCATCGGTTATCGCCGCTATCGCGAAGTTGTCCAATACCGTTATTTGCCGAACGGCAGGGTGACGGTTCGCGTCCTCAGCCGCACGCGCATTCGCTAAAAGCAATCATTGTTCAAATTTTTGAAAAGCGGGATTCTACTCTTCTCCTCCCGCTTTTTTTATGTTTAAAATTTGCTTTTACAAACCTTTGACAAATCTTGACAGAACTTCACAAATCCTTTGCGAACTTAAACTTAAGCGAGCGCGTCTGACCATCGGCAAACACGCTAGAGCGGTTCGCCGAAATTTATATTTTGAAGGAGAAATACTATGAAAAAATTTATAACTTTGTCGCTTCTTTTAACTTCGATCGCTTTTTCTGCCACGTTCGCTTCGGCGCAAACCTATAATCCGCAGCAAAACCGCAACGATCAAAATCAGCGCGACAACCGCCGCGACGACCGCCGCGATACCCAACGCAACGACCGCAACGACAATTGGCGCGGCGAACGCACCGTCACGCAAACGCGGATCGTCCGCAAAGGCAAAAAGGTTTACCGCGAAACGATTCAGATTAAATACAAACGAAACGGCAAGACGGAAACCAAAGTCATCAACCGGGTCCGCATTCGCTAATTTGAACAAAAATTAAAAAAAATGAGCAGGTCAACTCTTTCCGCCTGCTCATTTTATTTATTTTGCTTCTCTTTCCGCAAAGTCCTTGGTCGCTTCGAGATAATGCGCCTGTCCTTTATTTTCGGCTAAATACGCGTTGAAATCCTGCGATTGCCCGCGCGGCACGCTGAGGGTTTTCCAATCGGTTGCGCGAAAATGTTTGGCGAGAAACGTGATCTGCCCGACGTGATAGGCAATGTGCGTCAGCGAACGCGTTATCGCTTTGACGACCGAAAAATCTTCGCCGCGAATTTGCACCGTACAGCCGAGATCTTCGATCGTTAAAGATTCGAGCGTCCCGAAAAGCGCCTGCCAGCCCGTTTCCCAAAGATTTTCCAAAGATTCGCGCGTGTCCGTTTCGGCAATAAATTCCGAATCACGAAATCTATCCGTCTTTTCGCCGTCCGTCGTCAAAAAGTCCGTCCACCGCGAACGCAAATTTCCCCCGATATGTTTGACAACAACAGCGATCGAATTCGATTCCGCGTCGATCGCTTTGAAATATTCCTCTTCCGTCACCTGCTCGATCGCCCGCTCCGCCAATTTCTTATAATTGCGAAATGCTTCGAGCGTGTCCTGTCGATAGTTTTCGATAATTTGTTTGTTCATTGTTCAATTTTCTCTTAATTTAACGATTCATCGATTGTAATGTCAAGATTTGCAATTCCATCTAATTTGGGGTTCATTTATAACGTGATATAACAAGGATATAACAAGACTGAAACATTGCGGCTTTGATGAATAAATCGACGCATTCCCGCTTTTCCAAGCCGCGACAAGATTGAAAAAGCGACAACTTCAAAGAGTCCTGATAGAAATGGCGAATGGAAGGAGATTTATGAAAAACGTATTGTTGATCGTCGCGACCGCCGTGATCGGTTTGTCCACGTTAATTTCGACCTTCACGGTCTCCGCTCAGGTCAAAAAAAAACGGAAGCCTGTTCAAAAGAAAGCTGTCCTCGCCGGGACATCAGCGGATAAGGATCAATTACTTCCGTGCACCCGGCGAAAAACCGGCAATGGCGAAACTTATCTCGTCGGCGGTGGCAAATTGAGTTCGGAAGAGAAAAGCCGGCTCAAAGACAAGGGCATCTTGTGGGTGCCGACGGGCGAAACCGACCGGGCGAAGGAAATCCGAAAAGAGGCTGAAAAGCGCGGCGCGGCGCTGCTGGCAAAAATCAATCAGGAAGTGGATCAGTGGAAAAAAGACAATCCGGGCGCGACCGCCGAAGAAGTCGCCCAAAGACGTCGGGATAAAATTAAGGAGTATGAGGATTTCACCGACACATTTGCCCGGAACCGGGTGAAGCTGCCAAAATTTGACTGGCGAACCATATTAGATGTCGGGACGGTGATGAATCAAGGCGGGTGCGATTTATGCTGGGCATTCGCTTCGACCGCCGCCGCTTCGTGCAGTATGCAGAAGAATTATTTCGATGAATATTGGCTGAACGGACATCATTTTGATGAATTTACTTTCGATTCGATGCCCGGAGGCGGCGAATTTTGGTTTTTCAAAAACATTGCTCTCCCGCAAATTCCGAGGTCGCATGTCCAGGACTTGCTCAATTGTATGGCTCCGGACGCAGACCAGACGGATTGGTGTAAGCAAGGTTGGCACGGTCGGGTCTTTCAATTTATGGTTTACGGCAATGGAATTCCGGCGGGTAAACTCAACAATATTCCTGAATATAAACTAGGTGGACGAACTGCCTGCGCTCCGGCTGAGGGCTTCATCAAAGCCCACACATGGAATTATGTCAATGCACCCGTTGACCAAATGCCGACGCCCGAGCAATTGAAGATCGCCTTGATCAAACACGGACCGATCGTCGCGCCGATGGATTCCGATAATTGTTTCAATCGTTATAAAAGCGGTGTTTTTAACGAAAAAAACGGTATCAGCAATGCAAATACCGTCCAGGAAAACCGAAACATCAATCACGTCGTCCTGATAATCGGATGGGACGACACGAAGGGTGAAAAAGGCGCCTGGCTCATCAAAAATTCGTGGGGCAAAGATTGGGGCGAGCAGGGATTCGGCTGGGTCGAATACGGCAGTAACAACATCGGACTTTATTCGGCGTGGGTTGATGTCGTAACCGATTACGCCAACAGCGAATTGGATTAGTTTGGAGATTATCAATCTTTCCGGGCTTTCATCCGCTTGTAATAAGCCTTGATGTAATCCTTCATCCAAACCTGCCACCAGCCGATGCCGCGCAGTTTGGCTTCGCGGTTTGCTTCGCGGTCGGTCCAGCCGTCAAAGAGCATCCGGTAAACGGCGACGACCGTTCCCGTGCGGTCGGCGCCGCGTTTGCAATGGATGAAAACCGGCTGATGCGCGGGATCGCGGATGATTTCCAAAACCTCGTGAATTTCTTCGTCGCGGCTCGCGAACCAATTACTCAAATGCAGATTGATGAACCGCAAACCGTGTTCTTCGGCGTGCTCTTTTTCGCGGCGAACCTTTTCGCCACTGTCGCGGAAATTGACGATGGTCTTGATGCCGAGCGCGGCAAGCCGCCGAATTCCTTCCGCGCTCGGTTGTCCGCCGCGATAGAGGTTTTCATTAATTTGGTGAAAGTTCGGTAAATGCTCGTCGTCTGCTCTAATTTCGTATGTTTTGCTCATTTTGCCTGAATAATTCTAAGATTATTCAAAAATCTTCGCAATTTACAACTCAAAGCTACCCAAACGGGTGGTATTTGAAATGCAAAAGCGGATTATTATTCCGTTCGTCAATTTGTTACGCGAAATTACCGTCGAGACAGGCAGTAAATTCGGTTTCCAAATATTTTTAATTGTGAGACAGCGGCTTGCGGCGACAAGCCCAAATTTAAATTGTGAGGTTATTTTTTTTTATGGCAAAAGTTGAGAAAAGCGGAGTTTTTACACTTTGGCTCGTTAATCTGGCACCCGGCAATCAATATTACTGGGGCGAAGGAACAATGTGGTCGGTCGGCAATCATCTGCGGGAAATGTTTCAAAAGGTCGTCGATCACGAATCGTCGCCTTTCGAACGGTTCCATTATTCGTGGGAACGCGGCGTCGTTCAGCAAACCGACATCGTCGTTTATTTTTTGGCATCGCAAGCCGACAGCATTATCAAGGAAAAATATAAAGCCGTACCGAAACACAACAGCGGTTCGGGCGGAACTTTTCCCTCGGCGGGCGGAATGCTTTCGGATGTTTATCTGCGGGCGATGGAAGGCGATTTTGCTTACAGCCGTTTGGTTGCCAAGCTCGCTTTTCACGAATGTATGCACAACAAAATTGACGCAGCGCCGGGTTCGACGATCGCCGACATACACAGTCAGGGCGGCGAAGGAATCGCGATGGCGACAGTTTCGAACGGTTCGGATCTAACCGATAAAAATATCGGTCTGATGGCAGCCGCGCTTGGGAAAAAGGTCATTCAGCATACCGAAACAATGAACGCGACAACAAAGTTTCTCTTTTAAATTTGTTAATTCGGCAATTATCACAAAAGCCGTCTGGGACTACGGCGATACCGCTGCCGCCGTGGCGGCAGCGGTATCAGCGGAAAATAAGAAGTAATCATTAAAGATGGAAACCGAAAGATTCCCTGTTATTTCCCACATTTCACTTAACTTCCGGATAATCTTTAACTGTGAAAAGCTCGAAAAAAATTTTAATTCAAGAAAATGAACGAAGAATACAAAGAATTTGCGGTAAAATTTGCAAATACGATCACCCGCGAAGATTTTACGGCAGCGCATAAATTTCTTGCGCCGTGGCTTCAGAAAGAAATATCCGAAACGGATTTTCGCGGCGTGATCGAAAAATGGCTGCTCGAGATCAATGAGATTTGGGGCATCGAAGAACTGATATTTCCCGTCGAATTTGAAATTGACGGCAATTCTTCCGATTTGGCGAGTTTGAAAGAAACGATGAGTTGGCGCGAACCGCGAAAATTTTCAAATGATGTAACAGACGAGAATTTTCGGCAATGGCTCGTCATCAAATTTCTGCCGGCGGAAAACGATCCGCGGGTCGAACTCGACGGCTGGTTTGATTTTTGGTTTGCGCTCGTCGAAACTGACGGCGAGCTGCGGATCGGATTTTTCGAGCTCGCCGATGTTGATTGACCATTTTTGATCAAATCATTTGTTGAGGTCGCGGTAATAATCAAAGATGTAATCTTTCATCCAAAATTGCCACCAACCGAAACCGAATTTTTTCGCTTCCGTATTCGCCTCTTCCGCCGTCCAATTGTCGTGCGTCATCCGGTAAACGGCGACGACCGTGCCGGTTCGGTCGGCGCCGCGCTGACAATGCACAAAGACGGGTTGATTTTCGGGTTTATCGATCTCGGCAAGAATTTCCTCGATCTGCTTATTTTTCGGTCCGCGCCAGTTATTCAAAGGTTTATTAATGAATTTCATCCAGGCATTTTGCGCCCATTTATCTTCATTTTTCGCCCGTTCGTCGGCGCCGCGCAGATCGATGATCGTTTTAACGCCCATCTTCGCGAGCTCTTTGATGCCCGCTTCGGTCGGCTGCCCGCCGCGATAGAGAACCGCGTTGACCGGATAAAAATTCGGCAGATCTTTCGTGATCGTTTGCCGCTGCGCCTCGATCAGACCGACGCCGAAAATCGCGGTCAGGAAAATCGCCGAAAACCTCAGAACTGATGATCTTAAATACTTCATACTTTTTGAAATATGAAGTATTTCGCGCGATTCATCAAGTTTGTTCGGGATTTATTGCCGAATTCTGCAAATATTTTTCGGCAAGCGTCAAAGCACCGAAAATGTCTTTGGCAAAATTTTCTTTACCGATCGTTTCGATAAAACCGCTCTTTTTCATTGCCGCGAAAACATTCGGCGAAACGGCTGAAAAGATCAGCAAACAACCGTTTTGTTTCGATTCCTGAACGAGCTCTTCGAGAATATGAAAACCGCTCGCGTCGATCGTCAAAACGTGGCGCATCCGCAAGATCAAAACTTTCGGTTTTTTGGCGACGATGCGGATCGATTCCTTAAATTGACTGACCGCGCCGAAAAAGAGCGAGCCGTAGATCTCGAAAACCTCGACGCCCACCGGAATTTTCAGCTCCGAAATATCGCGCGTCTTAACTTCGTCGTCGTCTTTCAAATTTTCGGTGATCAGATCGACGTGCGTCGCGTTCGACATTTTCTGGAGGAATAAAAATCCGGCGAGCAGAATGCCGACCTGGATCGCGACCGTTAATTCGATAAAAACCGTCAGCAAAAAGGTCGCGAGCAAGACGGCAATATCGCCGCGCGGGCTTTTGAAAAGATGCGCGAATTCGCGCCATTCGCTCATATTGTAGGCAACAACGAGCAGCACGGCGGCGAGCGTCGCCATCGGGATCATCGCCGCCCAGCGTCCGACAAAAAGCAGCACAAGCAACAGAAAAACGCAGTGAATGATCGCCGAAACCGGAGTTTTGCCGCCCGCTTTGATGTTCGTCGCGGTCCGCGCGATCGCGCCCGTTGCCGGAATTCCGCCGAAAATGACCGAGACGATATTGCCTGTCCCCTGCGCGATCAGCTCCATATTCGAACGATGCCGCGTGCCCATCATTCCGTCGGCGACGACCGCCGAAAGCAGCGATTCGAGCGCGCATAAAATGGCGATCGTCAGCGCGGGCGAAAACATCTGCTGAATCAATTCCCAAGTAACGACTGGCAGATGCGGAACCGGCAGCGAGCTCGGGACGCCGCCGAACCGCGTCGCGATCGTATCGACCGGAATATTAAAAAATTGGACGACAAACGTCGCCAAAAGGATCGCGACCAATTGACCGGGAATTTTGCGCGTCACGCGTGACCAGAAGACGATGACGAGCAGCGAACCCGTCCCGACGGCGACCGAATACCAGTTGAGCGTCGCGATATTTCTTGCGTATTCGATCCATTTCGCGACAAAATCGGCGGGCACTTTATCAATTTTCAGACCGAGAAAATCGCTGACCTGCGACGAGAAAATGATCAGCGCGATGCCCGACGTAAAACCGATCGTCACCGGATACGGGACGAATTTGAGAAACGCGCCCATCCGCATCAAACCCATCACGATGAGAATCACGCCGGCGATGAGCGTCGCAACCGCCAGACCGTCGTAGCCGTATTTCGCGACGATGCCGTAAACAATGACGATAAACGCGCCCGTCGGACCGCTGATCTGCGCCCGCGTGCCGCCGAGAATGGCGATCGTAAAACCGGCAAAGATCGCCGTGTAAAGACCTTGTTCGGGTTTGACGCCCGAGGCGATCGCGAGCGCGATGGCGAGCGGAATCGCGACCACGCCAACCGTCAAGCCGCCCAAAAGATCGCCGTAAAACAATTTGCGCGTATAACCTTCGCGCAAAATGGCAATGAGTTTCGGTTCTAATTTTCGATACATATTGTGCCGCGTCGGAAAGATTCAATGATCCGGGAAAACTGCTTTTTAGCAAATTTTTTCTCTTTGCGGCTCTGCCGCCCGATGTGCGGAAAGGCTCTGCCTTTCCGTTTTTCATTCCCTGATTTTTTGCGGCTGCGCCGCCCGCTTCGAGGCAGAGCCATCGCCGCACATCAAAGCGACAGAGCCGCAAAAAACAACTATTTCAAACTGGCTAGAAATCAATGGCTCATGCGACCGCCGTTTCCAATCGCTAAAACCAAATTTGCTCAAGTTGAATTATTTAATTTCCCCCGCGACTTCTGTTCTCAAAAATTTTTCCTGCGTGCCCGTCGTCATATTTTTGAGCGTCACTTTGTTTGCGGCAAGCTCTTCGTCGCCAAGCACGCAGACAAACGGAATGTTGAGCTGCGAAGCATATTTGAACTGTTTGCCGAGTTTGTCGGCTTCCGGGTAAACGAGCGCGCGCAAACCTTTTTGGCGCAATTCACCCGCGAGCTTCAAGGATTCGCCGACTGATTCTTCGTTCCAGAGCGTGATTAAAACATCCGCCGAATCATCTTTGAGTTTGCCGTCAGCAATCAATTTATCGAACATTCCGCGCTCTTCCATCACGACGACGATTCTTTCCAAACCCAAAGAAAAACCGCACGCCGGAATCTGTTCTTTGCCGAACATTCCGATCAAACCGTCATAACGCCCGCCGCCGCCGAGACTTCCCGCCAGATCGGGAACTTGAATTTCAAAAATCGCGCCGGTGTAATATGACAAACCACGAGCAAGCGTTGGATCAACTAACAAATGATTATTAGTTGAAAATTCAAGTATTTTTATTATCTCATTTTCTAATACGTTCCATTCCCCTTTTTGATAATCAAGAAAGGTTGTTAAAGCAAGTAAGATTTCACCGTTTATATTAAATCTATCCTTAATTTTGTCGGAAACAATTTGTGAAATCTGTTCAAACAGGTCAAAAAGTTTATCTCCCGCTTCACTAGAAATCCCCCGTTGAATAAATTCATAACTGACGCTTTCGCGTCCAATTTTGTCGAGTTTATCAATTGCAACTAAAGCGTCGCTATGTTGCGATTCAGGAATACCTGTCTTATTTAATAATGATCGCAAAACTTCTCTGTGATTTATTCGAATCGTAAAATCATCGAATCCCAACCGCGTTAAAATCTCACAAACCGCCGAAATCAATTCCGCTTCGACGACCATCGAATGCGAACCGATCGCATCAACGTCGCATTGGTAAAATTCGCGGAAACGCCCGCGTGCCGGTCGGTCGGCGCGCCAGACGGGTTGGATTTGGTAGCGTTTGAAAAAGCGCGGCAATTCGTTTTTATAATTCGCGACGACGCGCGCGAGCGGCACGGTCAGATCGTAGCGCAGGGCGAGGTCGGCTAAATTTTCGCCGCGCGCGAGGTCGAGTTTTTCGCCGCGCTTTAAGATCTTGAACATCAGCTGATTGCCTTCTTCGCCGTATTTACCGGTCAGCGTTTCGAGATTTTCGATCGCCGGCGTTTCGAGCGGTTCAAAGCCGTAAGATTCGTAAACTTCGCGAATGATATTGATGACGTAATTGCGCTTGCGAATGTCGGCGGGCAGAAAATCGCGCATTCCGCGCGCCGGTTGTGTTTTGCTCATAGTATTAAAATTTGCCGCATCGAAAACCGGCTTCGCAAAGATTTTTTTATAAAATCCGGCGCCCGCTGCGGCTTAAACTACGATTTTACACGATTTGTCAGCGGGAAAACGAATAGCCGATCGAAAAAATATTCGCGTTATAGCCCGGATTAAAATCCGTCGTGTTGAAATTCGAAATATGAAAATAGCGATAGCTGAGCGAGATCGCTTTTTCGCGATTTTCGCGGTCGGTCATGATATACACGCCGCCGCCGAAATCGCCCGTAAAATTATAGGCGGTCGCTTCCGGTACCGGCATTCGCCGGTTAAAAAAGATCATCCCGACGCCGACCTGCGCATACGGTTTGACGCGTTTCTTGGCGCGAAACAGAAAGCGAAAATTGACGGGCTGAAAACCCGCGCCGTACGCCGTTTTGCGAATCGTTTTCGATTCATCCGGCGTCTCGCTTTCGGAAACGAACCGCGGATTTTTGACCTCGTTGTTAAAAGCGACGGCAAGCGGCGTGAGTTCAAAAAAATATTGATACGTGACGCCGCGTTTCGTGCCGATCGTCCGCGTAAACCGCACGTTGAGCATTGCGAGCCGGCGTCCGTCCGTGTTGTATTCTTTCAATCCACTAAAAAACGTCGGCTGGATCGGCGCAAAATTCGGGACGATCTCGATTTGTTTCGCGCCGCGTTTCAACAAATACGAACGACCTTCGATTATGCCGGATTCCGCTTCGTCCGCATTCTTTTTTTCTTCTTTTTCTTTTTTATCTGCAGATTTTGCCGCCGTTTTTTCGGCAGGCTGTTGATCCAATAAACTCTGCGCCTTGATGCTGCTGCCCGCGACCAAAACCGCGACCACCGCGACACAAACAACCTCCAAAAATCTAGACCTAAGCATTTTTTTCTCCTTACAAACAAATTTTTCTCTGTATTGATTTTTTACAAAACCAACATTTGAAATCGTTTATAAGAATTTTCCGTGCCAAAGCTTTTTTGCTTGATTGAGCTGATGATTTACTCAAGATCTTGCAGATAAATTTCCGAGAGCGCGACGTAGTTTTGCCAGAATCTTTGAATATTTTTAATTTCTTCATCGCTCAATTCCCGCTTGACGCGCGCCGGACTGCCCAAAACGAACGATCTTTCGGGAATGACGGTGTTCGGCGTGACCAGCGAACCCGCCGCGATCAGGGAATTTTTCCCGATCCGCGCGCCGTCCAAAATGATCGCGCCGATCCCGATCAAACTTCCCGTTTCGATATAACAGCCGTGAATCGTCGCGCTGTG
>JBBQOA010000069.1:0-11977 GCA_038330465.1 Pyrinomonadales bacterium | reverse complement strand
GCCAAAAAGAAAGAAGATTATCTTTTCGTTGACGAAGAACGCCGTCTCAAAGCGGAAAAAGCGGTCGCCAAAGCGCTGCCGCTGATCTTGAAATTGCAGGTTGTCGCAGGCGGCAAAAAAACGGTCTGGGCGCAGCAATACGACGAAAATACGCTCGCACCGGCGGCGGCGCGGAAATTCGAGCCGATTTGTTTGACCGCCGGCGAATCGGTCGGCATCGTTCGCTATTTGATGTATGACAGCAAACCCGATCAGGCGACGATCGACGCGATCGAAGCGGCGATCGCGTGGTATCGCGCCAATCAGCTCGAAGGCATTCGCTGGGTCAGAAAAAACGGCGAAAATTCGGTCGTCAAGGACAAAAACGCGCCGCCGCTCTGGGCGCGGTTTTACCAGATCGAAACGATGAAACCGATCTTCGTTGGGCGCGACGCGGTCATCAAATACGACGTTTCGCAGATCGAAGCCGAACGCCGCAACGGTTACGGCTGGTACACCGGCGAACCGAACGACCTGCTTGAAAAAGATTATCCGAAATGGAAAGCGAAGATTGCTAAAACGAAATAATTGAATCGGCGGATTTTGATAAAAAGGAAAAATAATGAGTAATCGAAGAGAATTTTTACAGATACTTCTGGCAGGCGCGGGCATCGGACTCGTGTTGCCGCGGATCGGTTTCGGGCAAACAAATTCGGCGGATGCCTGGACAACCGAATATCAAAAGATCCTGGCGCGGATCAAACCGCCGGAATTTAAGAAAAAAGATTATTTGATCACCAAATACGGCGCGGTCGAAGGCGGCAAAATGCTTTGCACGGCGGCGTTTACGAAAGCGATCGAAGATTGCGCGAAAGCGGGCGGCGGGCGCGTCGTCGTCCCGAAGGGCGAATGGCTGACGGGCGCGATCCATCTCAAATCGAACGTCAATCTATACGTTTCAAAAGACGCGACCGTCAAATTTTCGATGGATCCGAAAGATTATCTGCCGATCGTTCACACACGCTGGGAAGGTATGGAATTGATGCATCTTTCGCCGCTCATCTACGCTTATGAGCAGACAAACATTGCAATCACGGGCGAAGGAACTTTGGACGGGCAGGGCAAATCCTTTTTCTGGAAATGGCACGGCAATCCGCGCTACGGCGGCAATCCCGATTTGATAAGCCAAAAGGCGGCGCGCGCGCGGCTTTATGAAATGATGGACAAAAACGTGCCGGTCGCCGAAAGGATATTCGGCGGCGAAAAAGACTATCTGCGTCCACAGTTCATTCAGCCGTATAAATGCAAAAATGTCTTGATCGAAGGCGTCAGGATTGTCGATTCGCCGATGTGGGAAGTGCATCCCGTTTTGTGCGAAAACGTGATCGTCAGAAAATTGACCATCGTTTCGCACGGACCGAACAACGACGGCTGCGATCCCGAATCGTGCAAAGACGTGCTGATCGAAGATTGTATATTCGACACGGGCGACGACTGCATCGCGATCAAATCAGGCAGAAACAACGACGGCAGACGCCTTAATACGCCGACGGAAAATATTATTGTCCGCGGATGCACGATGAAGGACGGACACGGCGGCGTGACGGTCGGCAGCGAAATTTCGGGCGGCGTGCGCAATCTTTTTGTCGAAAACTGCAATATGGATTCGCCCGATCTATGGAATGCTTTTCGGGTTAAAAACAACGCTTCGCGCGGCGGGCTGCTCGAAAATTTCTACTTTCGAAACGTCATCATCGGCGAGGTTTCACACGCCGTTATCACGATCGATTTCAATTACGAGGAAGGCGCAAAAGGCGAATATACGCCCGTTATGCGAAATTTCTATGTCGAAAACGTGACGAGCTGCAAGAGTGAATATTTGATGGACACGCAGGGGTTTAGCAATGCGCCGATCGTCAATTTACAAATCAAAAACAGCACGTTCGACAATGTCGGAAAAGGCAGCATCGTCAAAAATGTGCAGGGCATCAAGCTCGAAAACGTCAAAATTAACGGGAAAGCTGTTGATAAATTAGGATAAAACGCTTTGCCCGCGAATTTCCGCGAATTCTCGCAAGTAAACAAACAAAATAATTCGCGTCTATTCGCGGAAATTCACGGGCAAAAAAAGAAAAAAATGGCAGAAAAAAACTCAATCGATCGTCGTGATTTCGTCAAATCCGCCGCCGTCGCCGGTGCCGGTTTGTTAGCGGCAAATTCATTAAACGCCTTCGCGCAAACGAACAAAAAACGCCGTTACGCGATCGTCGGCACCGGTCATCGCGGAACTTCGATGTGGGGCGTCGATCTCGCGAATCGTTACGGAAATGAACTCGAATTCGTTGGACTCTGCGACAAAAACGCGAAACGCGCCGAAGCCGGCAAAAAACTGATCGGCGCGGAATGCCCGACCTTTACGAATTTCGAGGAAATGCTTGCCAAGACAAAACCCGATCTGCTGACCGTTACCACAATGGATTCGACGCATCACGAATTTATCATCAAAGCGCTCGAAAAAGGCATCGACGTGATCACCGAAAAACCGATGGTCACGGAAGCCAAAAATTGTCAGGCGATTCTCGATGCCGAGAAGAAATTCGGTCGCAAAATCACGGTCGCGTTCAATTACCGCTACGCGCCGAAACACCAGAAGATCAAGGAAATTTTGATGGCGGGCGAGATCGGTGAGGTGACGAGCGTCGATTTTGCGTGGTATCTCGATACGTCGCACGGCGCCGATTATTTCCGTCGCTGGCATCGTTTAAAAGCGGGCGGCGGAAGTCTCTGGGTGCATAAGGCGACGCATCATTTCGATCTCATCAATTGGTGGCTGGCGGCAGATCCGACGGAAGTTTCAGCTTTCGGGAAACTCAATATTTACGGCAAAAACGGCACGTTTCGCGCGACGAATTGCCGCCCGTGTTCGCACAAGGAGAAATGTCCCTTCTATTTCGATATGACGAAAGACGCGCGGCTGATGAAGCTTTACGCCGAATGCGAAGATATCGACGGCTACACGCGCGACGGCTGCGTTTTCAAGGAAGATGTCGATATTTACGACACGATGTCGGCGACGATGAAATATTCGAACGGCGCGAGTATGTCGTATTCGCTCAACGCTTCGATGCCGATCGAAGGTTACCGCGTCGCTTTTAACGGGACCAAAGGACGGCTCGAAGTGCGCGATTACGAACGCCAGCCGTGGTCGGAAGAATTACAATCGGAGATCTTTTTGATGAAGAATTTTTCGGGCAAACGCGAACGCATCCCGATGCCGAACGTCAAGGGCGGACATTCCGGCGGCGACGACCGTCTGCGCGATGTGATCTTCAAAAATGCGAGCGTTCCCGACATCTTAAAATTGCCCGATTCACGCGCCGGCGCGATGTCTTGTTTAACGGGAATTGCCGCGCGCACGAGCATCGAGCAAAGCCGTCCGGTCAAGATCAGTGAATTGATCAAGTTGTAATTCAAAGCTGTTTTGTTTAATGTATTAGGACGGTTAAGCGATTTTCTATGAAGTTTTTGACGGCATTTTTCCTGTTGATTTGGCTGAATGTTTTGGTCTTCGGACAAAAGCAATTGATCACCGTTTATCTTGCGGGCGATTCGACGATGGCGCAAAAGACCGCTGATAAACGTCCCGAAACCGGTTGGGGCGAATATCTGCAAAGCCAGTTTGACGACTCGAAAGTCAAAATCGAAAACCACGCGCAAAACGGGCGCAGCACAAAGAGTTTTATCGACGAAGGACGCTGGCAGGCGATCGTCGATAAGTTAAAACGCGGCGATTATGTTTTTATCGAGTTCGGTCATAACGACGAAAAGGCTGATAAACCTCTTGTTTACGCGGCGGCGAACACCGATTATCGAAACAATCTGATCAGATTTATCAAAGACGTCCGCGCGAAAAAAGCATTTCCGGTTCTGCTGACGCCGGTCATGCGCCGCCGTTTCGACGAAAAAGGCGAATTCTTTGACACGCACGGCGAATATCCGGACGCCGTCCGCCAAGTCGTCAAAGACTACAAAGTCCCGCTCATCGATATGCATCGTCTGAGTGAAACTGTTATCAAAAATTACGGCGCGGAAAAATCCCGCACGCTCTTTTTGCAGTTAAAAGCGGGTGAAAATGCGAATTATCCGAACGGTATTGAGGACAACACGCATTTTTCGCCGCGCGGTGCCGAAGAAATGGCGAAGCTTGCCGTTAACGCGATCAAAGAACAGAAAATAAAGTTGCGGAAATATTTAAAGAAGTAATATGAAAATTAAAAAAGCTATAACTTTGTGCATTCTGCTGGCGGCGTCCGCTGGTTTTGCGTTCGCGCAGAAAAATGCCCCTTTGTCGGAGCGTCTGGCAAATACTTTGATGAACCGCATCTGGCTCGACGATGACGGCACGCCGGTCGGAATTCCGCGCTCGTGGACGTATGAACAGGGCGTTCAGCTCAAAGCCGTCGAACAAATCTGGTATGCGACGGGCGATCCGAAATATTATGCTTTCATCAAAGCGGGAATGGATTACTGGTTCGATAAAGACGGGAAATTAAAGTATGACGCGGAAGAATACAACATCGACCACGTCACGCCCGGACGCGCTATTTTGATGCTTTACCGCGCCACGAACGACGAGAAATACAAAAAAGCGGCGGAATTGATCCGCTCGCAGCTCAAAAATCACCCGCGCACCAAAGAAGGCGGATTTTGGCATAAAAAGATTTATCCGTATCAAATGTGGCTTGACGGACTTTATATGGGCGAACCGTTTTATGCCGAATATTCGCAGGTTTGGAAGGAGGACAATTGGAACGACATCGCCAATCAATTCGTCTGGATGGAAAAACACGCGCGCGATCCGAAAACCGGCTTGCTTTATCACGGTTGGGATGAATCGAAAGAGCAGCAATGGGCAAATAAAGAAACGGGTTTGAGTCCGCACGTTTGGGGCAGAGCGATGGGTTGGTATGCGATGGCGCTCGTCGATGTTTTGGACGTTTTTCCGAAAACAAATCCGCGCCGCGCCGAACTCGTCGCGATTCTCAACCGCGAAGCTGATGCGATCACGAAATATCAGGACAAGGACGGACTGTGGTGGGACATCGTCGATCTGCCGAACAAGGCGAAAAATTATCACGAATCGTCAGCCTCGGCGATGTTTGTTTACGCTTTGGCGAAAGGCGTCCGGCAGGGAAATTTGCCCAGCCGTTATCTGCCGGCGGCAAACAAAGGCTGGGCGGGCATCAAAAAGGAATTTATCAAGGAAACGCCTGACGGAAATCTCGATTGGGAAGGAACGGTCTCGGTTTCCGGTCTTGGCGGAAAGCCTTATCGCGACGGCAGTTTCGATTATTATATGTCGGAAAAACTCCGCACCAACGACGCGAAGGGTTTGGGTCCGGCAGTGATGGCGGCGGTCGAAATGGAAGCGCTCGCGGGCGGACGAGTCGGCGCGGGCAAAACGGTCGCTTTGGACGATTATTTTAATCACGAAGTTCGCAAGGACGGTTCCGTCTGGCATTACAAATGGGACGAAATGGGGCATCCCGGATTTTACACGTTCGGCAAACAGTTTGAATCTTACGGCGCTCGGCTCGCAACGCTTCCGAGCGCGCCAACCGCGACCAATTTGAAAAACGCGAGTGTTTACATCATCGTTGACCCCGACACGGAAAAAGAAACCGAAAAGCCGAATTATATCTCGGACGCGGACGCCGCGAACATTGCCGATTGGGTCAAAAAAGGTGGCGTGCTCGTGATGCTCGGCAACGATTTCGGGAATGCCGAATTCGATCACTGGAACGTTTTGGCGAAAAAATTCGGCATCGAATTCAATAAAGACAGCAAGAATAAAGTTCTTAACGACCAATACGAACAAGGCAGAGTCAATGTGCCGGACGGAAATTTGATCTTCAAAAATGCGCGCGAACTTTATTTAAAAGAAATCTCGACGCTGACCTTAACGGGCAATGCAAAATCAATTCTCGATTGGAACGGCGATAAAATTATGGCGGTTTCAAAATACGGCAAAGGCGCGGTTTTCGCCCTCGGCGATCCGTGGCTTTATAATGAATACACGGACGGGCGCAAAATGAACGGTCTGTTTCAAAATTTTCAAGCGGCGCGTGAATTGAGCGCGTGGCTTTTAAGTCAGTCAAATAAAAAGTAAAAGGCAGAAACAATGAAAAGAATAATTTTTTTAGCAATTTTTATCGGTATTTTCTCGATCGTTTCGCTAGCGCAAGGGCGTCAGCCGTCAACACCGACTCGTCCGTTTATCGTTAAAACGAAACAATCGGTCGCTGATCTCGAAAAATCGCTGGGCGGCGAAAATAAGGTCGAAGATTTGATCGGCGGCGAAGGCATGCAGCTGCGCGTTGCCATTCAGCACGACGAAAAAAAAGATGTGGCGGACGCCGAAGTTCACGATGCCTCGGACGACGTTTATTACGTGCTCGAAGGTTCGGCGCAGCTGACGCTCGGCGGAACGCTCGAAAACCCGCGCGAGGCGTCGCCCGGCGAATGGAAAAGCGCGAAAATCATCGGCGGACAGACATTTACCATCAAAAAGGGCGATCTGATCGTCGTCCCGCGCGGCACGCCGCACCAGCGTGTCAATACGAAAGGCAAGACCTTTTCGTTGATCTTGATCAAGATTTTTGCCGCGCCATTGCCGCCGAAGAAATAATCCGGCGGGAAATTTTCGACAAAATGCGCGAGAAAGGCTACTATAAGATTAATTTGGCGACAGTTTGATAATTCATAAACAACGCTGATACAAAATCAAATGTCAGAATCGAATCCAGAAAAATTTACGACCATTATTTCCGAAAAAAACGGCACGACGGCTGAAGAAGTTGTCATGCGTCTTCGTGAAATGATCCAGAACGGCGAGCTTTCCGCGGGCGATCGGCTGCCGCCGGAACGCGATCTGGCAAAACTTCTCGGCGTTTCGCGCCCGACCTTGCGCGCCGGTATTCGTTCGCTCGCGACGGTCGGAATTTTGCAATCACGGCAAGGCGCGGGAACTTTTGTTTCGGAAGCCGAAGAATCGCCGACCCTCGACAGCAGTACGCTGCGGTTGATGGCGGCGCTGCACGGATTTACGTCGGACGAAATGTTTGAAGCGCGGCTTTCGCTTGAGATGAGCATCGCCGGATTTGCCGCCGAACGCGCAACGAGCGAACAGATGACGCAGATGGCGGAAGAGATCGCCGGAATGTATGCTTCGATCGATGAACCCGAACAATATCTCGTTCACGATATGCGTTTTCACCAGATCATCGCCTCCGCGTCGCAAAATCGGATTTTGACCGCGCTGATGAATATGGTCGCGGCGATCCTTTTTGAATATCGCAGCAAAACCGTCAAACGCGCCAAAGATTTGAAGGATTCAGCCGAGCAGCATCGCAATATTTACCGCGCGATGCGTGAACGAAATGCCGCCGCCGCCCGCGAAGCGATGCACGACCATCTGATTAAAACGCAAGCCGCCCAGCGTCTCGAAGTCGAAGAAAATTTCCCTGACGGAAACGGGTTCGACGCCAAAACGAGCGGCGCGAACAAACGAAAATAGTGAATTTTCAAAGATGTGCAGATAATAATGGCTGCCGGTCGCAATTCATAAGATTTTTAAGATTTTCCGCCTGAAAATTCTATGAAACGTCAGATCATTATTGTCATTTCGCTGTTAATTTTTTTCGCCCTTAATCTGTCGGCACAGACGGTTTCAAAAGTCTGGAAAGCCGACAATGGCGACGGCACTTATAAAAACCCGATCCTTTTTGCCGATTATTCCGATCCGGACGCGATTCGTGTCGGCGACGATTTTTATCTGACGGCGTCGAGCTTTAACGCCGCTCCCGGACTTCCCATTTTGCATTCAAAAGATCTCGTCAACTGGCAGCTCATAAACTACGTTTTTACCAAACAAAAACCGCTCGATGTTTTCGACAAACCGCAGCACGGCGGCGGCGTCTGGGCGCCGTCGATCCGCTATCACGACGGCGAATATTACATCTTTTATCCCGATCCGGATTTCGGCATCTATATGACGAAAACGCGCAATCCGGCGGGCGCGTGGTCGGAACCTCTGTTGGTCAGATCCGGCAAAGGTCTGATCGATCCGTGTCCGCTCTGGGACGACGACGGCAAGGCTTACTTGGTTTCGGCGTTTGCGGGCAGCCGCGCCGGTTTCAAAAGCGTTTTGATCGTTTCAAAAATGAGCGCCGACGGAGCCAAACTGCTTGATGACGGCGCGATTGTTTTTGACGGGCACGACGCGCAGCCGACCGTCGAAGGTCCGAAATTTTACAAACGCAACGGGTTTTATTATATTTTCGCGCCCGCGGGCGGCGTCGCGACCGGCTGGCAATTGGTGCTTCGTTCAAAAAACATCTACGGACCTTACGACGAAAAGATCGTCCTCGCGCAAGGGAAAACCGCGATCAACGGACCGCATCAGGGCGCGTGGGTTCAGACGCAGACGGGCGAGGATTGGTTTCTGCATTTTCAGGATCGCGGCGCTTACGGCAGAATTTTGCATCTACAGCCGATGACGTGGAAAAACGACTTTCCGGTGATCGGCGTTGACCGTGACGGCGACGGCACGGGCGAACCGGTTTTGACCTACAAAAAACCGAACGTCGGCGGCAAAACCTTCCCGATCGAAACGCCGCCCGACACGGACGAATTCAACACGGAAAAACTCGGTCTGCAATGGCAATGGCACGCCAATTTTCAGCAAGCCTGGGCGTTTATGTTTCCCGCTAAAGGTGTTCTGCGGATGAATTCCGTCCAAACCCCCGAAAATTACAAAAATCTATGGGACGCGCCGAATCTGCTCTTGCAAAAATTTCCGGCGGAAGAATTTACGGCGACCGCGAAAGTGACGCTCGCGCCGCGTTTTGAAGGCGAAAAATTCGGTCTGCTCGTGATGGGAATCGATTACGCCTACGTTGCGGTGACGAACAAAGGCGGCAAGCTCTACGTCGCGCAAGCCGGTGCGAAAGATGCCGACAAAGGCTTTGCCGAATCTGAAAACGTCCCATATCAATTAAATGAAAAGACCTTTTATCTGCGCGTGCGGGTCGAAAAAGGCGCAATGTGTCAGTTTAGTTTCAGCGCCGACAACGCTAAATTTACAAACCTCGGCGTGCCGTTCAAAGCGCGTGAAGGTCGCTGGATCGGCGCGAAAGTCGGTCTTTTCTTTACGCGCCCCGGAAAATTCAACGACGCCGGAACAGCCGATGTCGATTGGTTCCGCGTCGAATAAAAGTTTTGAGTTCCGTCTTTAGACGGCTAAAATGTCAACATATAAAGCCGACTAAAGGCGGGACTCAGAACGCTTGCGCTACTTTTTCGCGCCGTATTGTTTGAGAAGCTGTTTGATTTCGTCGGAATCGGTTTTCATCAATGCCGTTTCGCCATTTTCGTCCTTTAAATTCGGATTGGCGCCCGCTTCGAGCAGAATTTTGACGGCTTTAAAATCTTCTCCGTCGCAAGCCATCATCAAAACCGTTTCTTTTTCTTCCGTTTGCGCATTGACCTCAGCGCCTTTTGAGATCAGCAGACGGAGAATTTCGATGGTCGAGCTTTCTTCGTCGTCAAAGGATTCTTCGAGCATCAAGATCGGCGTTTTTTTGTAGTTGGTTTTGGCGTTGACATTCGCGCCTTTTTTCAACAACAAGCGCACGATTTCGATATTTCCGTGTTCGACGGCAACGTGCAGCGCCGTATAATCATTCCCGTCTTTAGTGTTGACATTAAAGCCTGCATAAATGAGATTTTTGACGGTTTCATTATCTTCCTGCGCGATAGCTTGGAACATCGGTATTTCATACCAGTCGATCGTCACCACACCTGTAAATATGCCAACTTCCAGATAAACTTTAATATTCGGCTCGATCTGTTCCTTGATTTGGATGATGCGTTTTGAGTTTCTAAAATTGGATTTTGAAATTTCTACTTCGTATCGTCCCGGCGGAATAATACTCAAATAGGCAGCTCCATCGTCATTTGTGAGGGCGGTAAATTCTTCGTTGGTTTTTGGGTTTGTCAATTTAACTTCGGCGGTCGGAATCGGGGAGCCGTTCGAGTCATAAACCGTAAAAGAAATCTGGCTTGTTTGCGAATTGTTTTTGCTTTGTAATTTGACCGTTTTGTTTGTTTCAGGTTTCGGTGAAGTCGGTGTTTGTGCGTCTGAAAGCACGGAAAGCGTGAGCGTCGCGCCGAAAACTCCGGCGGTCAAAAGCGCGGCGCGGCGGGTGATCTTGTAAAGGCGCGGGTCGCTCGTGAGAACTTTGCCGTTCGGCAGACGCACGTAGCGGACGCAAACTTTTCCCGAATTGAGCGCGACGAATTTTCGCGCTTCTTTGCGCGTCATCGCCGACAGATTATAGACGTCTTTCGCGCAATCGCCGCAAAAGCGCACGCGCTCGTCGCCGTTCATTTCATTCCATTCCTTTGAACACGGCGCGGGCGATTTGATCGAATCGAGAAAGGATTTCTTTGCCATAACTTTTTTATTTGCGGAGTTAAAAGATGCAATGAATTTGGAAAATAGTTGCCGCAGTGGAGAAAATAATACCAAGCTGCATCGAAAAACAAAGCTATCAGTTATCATCTATCATCTATCAGCTATTCCGAAGTTATTTTTCGTTATCAAGGGTTTTTCAGCAAATCTTTATAAAATCGAAAAGCCGACATTCCTGCCGACTTTTCGATTTCATTAAAGATTGCTTGAAAGTAAGAGGCTTCAAGGGTTTTTCGAACCTTTGCCGAGACAACTCTGCCGGCGTTCTTCGTTTAATCGTAATTGATGGTGACCGGTTCGAGTTTGGGCGCAAGCAGGTGAATGACAAGCAACGCGACCAGATAAGCAAATCCGCAAACGATAAAGATCGGGATATAATTGCTGTTTGTTCTCTGCAAAACATAACCGGTGCCCGAAGAGAAAATCATTCCGCCGATCGCACCCGCCATCCCGCCGATGCCGACGATCGAGCCGACCGCTTGTTTCGGAAACATATCCGAAGCTGTCGTAAAGATATTCGCCGACCAGCCTTGGTGCGCTGCCGCCGCGAGGCTGATAAGTCCGACCGTAACCCACAAATTTGATGTTTGGGTGGCGAAAATCACCGGCACGACCAGAAGGGCGCAGATCAGCATTGCGATTTTACGTCCTTTGTTAACCGACCATCCGCGTTTGATGAAAAATGACGAAAGATAACCACCGCCGATCGAACCGACATCCGCGACGACGTAAATAATAATTACCGGCAAACTGACCTGCGCCATACTGATGCCGTAGTTTTTGTCGAGAAATTTCGTCAACCAGTAAAGATAAAACCACCAAACCGGGTCGGTCAAAAACTTGCCGATCGCAAAAGCCCACGTCTGCCGGTGCGGAAAAAGTTTCGCCCAGGGAATTTTTGCGACCGGTTCCTCGGCATCGCTTTTAATATAGGCGAGTTCTTCTTTTGTCACGCGCGGGTGTTTTTCGGGCGGCTGATAAAATAAAAGCCAAAGAATTAACCAGACAAAACCGAGCGCGCCGGTCGCGATAAAAGCGCCGTGCCAGCCGTAATGGCTGACGATCCACGGAATTGTCAATGGAACAATGATCGGTCCCATATTCGAACCGGCATTGAAAATTCCGGTTGCCAGCGCGCGTTCTTTTTTCGGAAACCATTCGGCAACTGTTTTGATCGCGGCGGGAAAATTTCCGGCTTCGCCCAAGCCCAAAGCAAAGCGGGCAATGCCGAAACCCATCGCGGTATTTGCCAATGCGTGTCCCATCGCAGCGAAGCTCCAAACGACAACGGCGATCGAAAATCCTTTGCGCGTGCCGAGCCAGTCCATAAATTTCCCGACCGCGACCAAGCCAATCGCATACGCAGCGGTAAAAGCCGTCACGATCCAGCCGTATTGTTCTTCATTCCAACCGATCGATCGTTGCAGATCCGGCGCAAGAAAACCCAAAACCATCCGGTCGATG
>JBBQOA010000068.1:0-12034 GCA_038330465.1 Pyrinomonadales bacterium | reverse complement strand
GGTTTAAAAGCACGCTTTCGCCTTCGATCACTTGAAATAGAACCTCGTCGGAAATTTTAATATTTAGTTGTAGAAGCATAATTTTGATAAAAAACTTTTTCTTTATGTTAATACAAATCAACGCTTTTGAAAATTCCGCTTTGCGAAAACAGATCGTTTAAACCAAACTGGATAATCAATAAAAAATGATCGAGAAGACAAAAAAAGATCAAATTCGTCCGCTTGTTTCGATAATTATTCCTTTCTACAATCGGGCGGATTTTTTACGCGAAGCCATCGAAAGCGTTTTAGACCAGACCGAAACAGACTGGGAATTATTATTAATTAATGACGGTTCGACCGATCAAAGCGGCGCGATCGCCGAATCATTTAAAGCCGAATATCCGTCCAAAATACGGCTTTGCAGTCATTCTCAAAATCAAAATAAAGGCGCCAGCGCCTCGCGAAATTTGGGCATCGCCAAAGCCGCCGGACAATTTATTACTTTTCTCGATTCAGATGATGTTTTCTTTCCCGATACGCTTCAAAAAGAATTACAAGCATTTGCGCAAAACCCGCTCGCCGACGCGGTTTGCGGAACTTTGAAATGCTGGTATTCGTGGTCGGAGAAAGCCGCCAAGCGGGAAAAAGATTTCATCATCAATCTTGTTTTGGAAACCGAAAAACTGTATCAGCCGCCCGCGCTGCTAATCCATAATCTGACGGCGGGCGGACGCAAACCCGGCATTAACTGTGTGATGCTGAAAAACGAATTTGCGAAAAACTTTGAATTATTCGAAGCCGATTACCGGTATGCCTGGGAAGATCAGGTATTTTGGGCAAAGGTCAGTCTGTACGGAAAAATTTATGTGATGGATGCGGTGCTTGCCAAATATCGTCAACATCCGGCTTCAACCTGCGCGGTCGAATCGGAAAACGGTCAGGATATTTCTTCGATGAATATTTTTTTGGATTGGCTGGAAATTTATCTGAACAAGCAAAATATCGAAAACAGCAACGTTTGGAAGGCTCTGCGCAGCTTTCGGCGAACTCTTTTTTTAGAAACAAAACTCCGGAAATTAAAACAAATGTATCGGCGAATGCTGCCGCTCCATATTCGTTATAAAATTCGCGATCTATGGACGAACACGAAAAAAATATCAGCGCGGTCTGCCCATCGGCATAAATAATTTATCGATCAATTTCGTGGTCAAAAGTCGCTCAGAATATTTTATTTTCGTGCTAAGATTTTCGCGCATTTTGAGATGGATCTTTGCCATTTCCTTCCAATCGGAAGGCTCTTTGTCGGCTTCAAAAAGATTTTCGATAAACTTTTTGCCGAGCGCCGCCGCTGTTTGATCTTTTTGTATTTTTTCGTTGATGAAACCCGGCAGTTCAGTTTTCAGAATCTCTGTTGAAAGATAAAGCCCGAGCCAAACCATCCGCAAACTGCCGGTTTCAACCGCAAGTTTTAGCACCGAATCCCAATCGATCTCAGTATTTCGGACAAGTCGGTCAAGATCGCAGATCCAGCCGAGCCGTTTCCAGAAATGTTTCGATCCGTGCGCGCATAATACGATCAAATAATCGACCGCCGAAAGTGTCGGGATTTTTTTGCCGTAAAGCGTCACCAATCCGATGCGTTTCCAAAGTTTTTCGGTGTCGCAGTCAAAGGCAAAGAACGATTCGACAAAAGCCCAGTGAACTTCGACTAAAGTGTTGACTTCGCTGCAGTAAAAAGGAAATTCGTAATCGTATTTCAAAACGGCATGTTCTTGTTTAGCGGTCAAAGTCCAGACGGATCGACAATCATTCGAGATGAGCAATTTCTTTATTTCGGAAAAATCTTTTTTTTTGACAAAGAGATCGATGTCGGTAAATTGTCGCAAGGTGACATCGCCGTAAGCGAGTTCGGCAAGCGTCATTCCTTTATAAGAAAGAACCGGAAAATTGTGAGTTTGTAAGAGATTGATAAGTTTTATCAATTGCGTCGAACGGGCAAAATTATATGCCGCGATTTCCTGAAAACGGGTTTGAAATTTATTGCAGATCGATTCGGGAATGTGGCTTTTAAAAGCGGCTTTGAGCTGTTTGAACAAAATCGGCACGATGCGGTGTTCTTCCGCCGTTCGAAAAATGTAATCCCAATCGATTTTATCTCCGAATAACGAAAAACACTCGGATCGATCCGGATCAACCTGCGAAAAAAGCCTGATTAAACGGTTCTCAGCCGCAAATTGTGATTTGTTATTTATCGATGGTTTCATTTATTTCGAAATCATATTTTACCAAAAAATAAAGTGAGAAAACTTTCGCTTTCTCACTTTTTATTAAACTTTCAACAGAATTGCAACCTTCGATTTACGGACAAGTCAAACCTTTATAAATCTGAATTTGTTTGAAATCCGCTTGTTGCGCCGCCGTGCCGATAACTGACACGTTCAGATACATTCCGCGAACCGAAGCCGCAAAATTATTTCCATCAATGGGCAGACAAACCGTGACGGTTTGAAAACCGGTGCCGGCATTCGTATTACTGTTAAAAAGGGTCGTGCTTGCCCGCCCGCCGGTATTGATATCCATCGCGACGAGTTCGATGATAACATTGGCGGCTGTGCCTGTTCCGTCAGAATCCCGATAACGGATCTTGTAAGTAACCATGGTTGCCGATTGACTGGCTAAATTTACGTTATAAGGAATCGTGTAGGTTGCGGTAAAGAACCCGTTAGAACCGCCCGTTCCGATCCCGAAAGAATTGTAGTCGATCGTTGGTGTGATCGTCGAAAATGAAGCAACTTTCCCTTCGCCGCCCATAATTTGCTGGGCAAAAGTCGAACCGAGACCGGTAAATCCGCCGCCGCCGCCGCCGCCCGTTGCCGCCGTTATCTGAGTTGTTCCGTCGGGGAAAATTATTCCGCCGGATTTTATCTGAAGTGATGAATTGATCGTCAATTTACCGTTATCGTCAAGTAAAAGCAGTTGCGTCGTACCTCGATAAACATCAAGCGGTCCGCCCGGAGATGCAATTCCGAATCCGACATTGCCGTTTGCCGCAATATCGATACTACTGGTCGGCGCGCCGGGTCTGATCCTGAACGGCAGCCGTGAACCACCGGTCACATCGCGGATAAAGAAATTTGCTTCATTGCCGGAAATATCCCACGTTTGCGCCGTAAATCCGCCCGAATTGTTTTGTTCGAGCCGCATCCCCGGCGTATTGCTGTTGACCAGATGCAAGGCTAAGACAGGAGTTGATGTTCCGAGACCGATCCTGCCCGAACTATCCATAAATAATGAATTGGTCGGTGCGCCAGCCGTAATCGTAAATGGCGTTTTGGCATTTGTAATATCATCGATCGAGAATTTATTGGCGCCGCCGGATGCCGAATCGTTGGCAGTCAGCTGCCAATCGTTGGCAGGAAAACTACCTGTCGAAGACGTATCGTCAAATCCGATTCGGGTATTGTTTTCTTTCAAGCGAAGCGTATCGAAACCGAAACTTTCGTTATTTACGCAATCCAATCCGACACAGGCACTGCCCTGAACGATCAAATCATCCGGAATAACCTGATCGCTGTTGACCGGCACATCCGTGTCATTGGTCGGAACTTTCGGCAAAGTTGTTGTCCCTTTTTTGGTCGGTTCTTTGACCGGTGTTTGGTTAACAACCGGTTCGGTCGGTTCGACAAAATTATTACCAAGAATAATGGTTCCGCCTAAAACCGTGAACGTGCCTGAATCGAGCATTCGATCCGGCAGTAATCCGCGTTTGCGGAAATCCGCTTCGACTTCCGAATCGGTTCCGTTTTTGCGCGATTGGGCGAGCGCATCTTTAATACTTGGCGATAAGATCGGCACCAGCACGATTTCATAATTAAACTTGCCTTCGCCGTAAAATTCCGCTCTGTCGGTGATCGGCGAAAAAGTAGGGATCGAACCCGCAATAAATTCACGCCGGAAAACTTTACCATTCGGAGCCGAAACCGTCAGGATGGCGCTCTCATACGGCACCTTAATTAACCAACTCACATTTGTTCCATTATTGGAAACATCGGCGACATTGACGCGAGTTTTGGTCTGACCAAAAAAACTGGTATTTAAAATAAATAAGCTTATTACAGTAAATACCGTAATCATAAATTTGCGAAAAATCATTAACTTCGTCTCCTTTTTTCCGGTTTATCTTCGATCTTTAAAGATAAAAAGTGTTTGAATGCAAAGTTTAATACTACAATTCTGCATTTAAATTTGGGTTGAATGGCTTTGAATAAAACTATTATTTTTTTGATAAATGTATCTAGACAATACATTTTAAGTTTTTATTTTAACACACCTGCCGCAGTCCGCATAAAAACGTTTTTTGTTCTTGGGGTGTAAAGAAAATGCCCGCCGCGATTTTATAAGGTCGGCGGCAAAACAAATGCGCCGATGTGCGGCTGATTTGTATTTAAAGCCGTTTCAAGCGCGATCAGCAAGGCGGCGCGCAAATTTTCCGGCGTCACGATCGCATCTAACAGACCGCGCGCGGCGGCATGTTTGGCGTCGAGCTCTTTTTCATATGTTTCGCGCACCTGATCCATCTCGGCAAGCATCGCGTCGTCGGGTTCTTTCCCGGCTTTTTTGAGCCGTTCGATCTGCGTTCCGAAAATCGCCATCGCCGCCGAATCGCCTTCCATCACGCCCATTCTGCCCGTCGGCAGCGAAAAAATAAAATCGGGATCAAAGCCTTGTCCCGCCATCGCGTAATAACCGGCGCCCGAGGCGTGGTTGATCGTTAACACGAGTTTCGGGACGGTCGCGGTCGCCATCGCTTCGACAAAATGCGCGCCCGCTCGAATAATTCCCGAATGTTCGGCTTCCGCACCGACCATAAAACCCGAAACGTCCTGCACAAACAAAATCGGGGTCGCATGCCGATCGCAGTTTTCGATAAAATACGCTGTTTTTTCGGCACTTTCGGTGTAAACGATGCCGCCGAACTTTGGTCGTTTGCCCGGTTTTCCTTTGACCATTCCGCGATGATTGGCGATGATCCCGACAAGGATTCCATTGATCCGCCCGCTGCCGCAAATCATTTCTTTGGCGTAATCGGCTTGAAATTCGTCAAGTTTGCCGCCGTCGAGAAAGCAATTCAAAACCTCGCGCATATCATACGGCGACCGATGATCTTCGGGCAAAATTTCGTAGAGTTTTTCAGGCGGATTTTTCGCGGCTTGCGGCTTGATGATCGAAACCCGTGTTTCTTCTTTTTTCGGCAATTCCAAAACCAACTCGCGAATTTTCTCAATACATTCCGGCTCGTTCGCCGTCCGGTAATGCGCGACGCCGGAAATTGTGTTGTGCGTCAACGCGCCGCCCAAACTCTCGTTGTCGATCGTTTGTCCGGTCGCGCCTTTAACAAGATTGGCACCGCCGAGTCCCATAAACGAAGTTCCTTCGACCATCAGAATGACGTCCGACAGCGCCGGCAAATACGCGCCGCCTGCGACGCACATTCCCATCACGGCGGAAATTTGCGGAACTTTCAAATAACGCCGCATGATCGAATTGTAATAAAAGATCCGCGCCGCGCCGTATTGTCCGGGAAAAACGCCGCCCTGATACGGCAGATTAACGCCCGCCGAATCGACCAGATAAATGATCGGCACGCGGTTGCGCATCGCGATCTCCTGCGCGCGCAGGATCTTTTTGATCGTTTCCGGATACCACGCGCCCGCCTTGATCGTCGCGTCATTGGCGACGACAATCGCTTCGCGCCCGTGAATTTTGCCGATCGTCGTGACGACCGCCGCCGCCGGCGCTTGTCCCTGATATTCGTCGTAAGCGACGAGCAGACCGATTTCCTGTTGAAAAGCGTCTTTATCAAACAGCCGTTCGACGCGCTCGCGCGCGGTCAGTTTTCCTTTTTTATGGATTTTTTCGATCTTTTCCGCGCCGCCGCCAAGTTTTAGTTTATGTTCGAGACGCAAGTATTCGTCGGTCAATTCGTGCAGACGTGTTTTTTTTTCGATTTTCATGCGGGCTTTTTATGGATTTTGATTTTATCTCGAAAAGTTTTTCTTTGACTTAAATAAAATAACACAAGAATTTTTGTCGTTCGTCAACCAAAGAGAAAAATCGGTCGTTACTCAAGATAAATTTTCGGTCGAATAATTACCTTTTATTGTTTTTTAGAAACTTTTCCAACTCGATTCCAATTTCGATTGAAGGAGAATTGATACAATGACCGTTTTCGAGTTGATAAATCTCATAATAAGTTTTGTTATCGCTTTCTATTTTAGAGATGATTCTTTCATTATCAATTTGAACAACTCTTTTATCTCGTTTTTTAGGTTTCACGCAACCTAAACCGCCTTCAGTCAGTTCTATTCCATCGTTCGACAAATACCCCTGAAGATAACCCATTCCACAAGCGCGAAAAGATTCGGTAAACCTCGGCGGTCGCGGAGCCATTGTGACGATCATAACCTCATCATTAGCAGTCGTTTGAATGTTTCCACAAAACCAAACACTTGCCAAACCAAGCGCAAAAGTCACCAACATTACTCTGAATTTCACCGACAAACTTTTCATCGTTTCGATTACCTGACCGAAATATTCTTGACGCTCGAATCGCTAACCGTCGGGTTATTAATGCTGACGACTCTTAATCGTGCGCGGCGGGTCGCTCTGCCGTAAACGGTGACGTTTTCCGCGCCGTCGTTTGGCGTGCTGGCGATCAGGGTTTGCCAATTGGTGGTTTCGTCGCGGGAAATTTCGATTCGCACATTTCCCGTCAAATTATCCGAGGTCCAGGTCAAACTTCTGGCAATGTTGCGCGGCAAGGCTTCGCCGCCGTTGAAATTCGTGAGCATTAAATTTGCACCGCTGTAACGATAATTGGCGATCGTGTCCGCCGTGTTGTTGATCGAGCGGGCATTGTCGCGGGCGTTATCGATGCCGGTCGGAAAACCGCTGAAAAGTATCTCTGGATTTGAAAAATAAGGTTGGCGCGTGCAGCCGTTCGGACACGGATCGACATACGACATAACGGTGCGAAAAACTGAGTTGACATAATGCCCGAAGCCAAATGGATAAGTCGGTCCCGAACCATTTTCGGGATTGTGCTGGCTGCCCATATTATGCCCGAGTTCGTGCGGAAAACTTAAATTTCCGACCGCGCAGGTTCGCGATGTTACGGTAAAACCGTTCAGCGGATTTGCCGAACCCATTAAATAACCGATGCCGCAATTGTCCGACGAATTCGAGATCATCGCGACCAGATCGGCGCCGTATTGATTGCGGAGCGCGGCAACCGTCGCGTCACTGCGAACGACGGGAAGTTCGGTCCCGAGACTTCCCGTTTCAGTTATTGCGGTTTCCTGCGCGTTGACAAGACGGACGCGCTGGCGAATTTTACTGTTTAAATATGTCGTATTGGTCGTATCGATCGCCGATTGCGCAAAGGCTTGGGCTTGGGCGTCGCCGCCGAGCGAATTTTTAACGGGCGTCGTGTAAAGCACCAACACATCGATCCGGTCGCCCGAATCGGTCGTTGCCAGCACATTTTCAGTTTTCGGTTTCGAATCATCGCCTTTGATCGCGCCCGCGCATTCGGGGAAAAGGCTTTGGTCAAGTTCGATCAAGATCTGTTTGGCGCCTTTCGGAACGATTTCGTAAACCTGATTTGCCGGCGCGTAGATCAAGCCCGCAACATAACCATTTTTGAAGGTCAGAATCACGTCACCTTCAAATTTCCCATCGACGATCTTTCCGCGCCAGGTGTAATCGCCACCAGCGCGGGTTTCAGTTTGAAAATGCTTTGCGAAATATATTTTCCCGTCGAACAGCGGGATTTCTAGCGTTTTGGCTTGGCTTAAACTTAAAGAATCAAAATTTATATCGCTTTCACGAATCGATGCAATCGAAGATTTATCAATTTTGGCGGACGGAACTTCCTTGAAATTAAATAATTTTACGCCCGTTTGCGCGGAAATCGATTCCGCGCTGCTGAAAACAATTAACCAAAAGGCAAACGCCCAAATAAGTTTTTTCATTATTTTTTTTCCTTAATAATAAATGTCGGAACCATTCCGCCGCCCGATGAAACATTGGCGAGTTCCGAAGTTGAAAGCCGCGTGAACGCCGAACCGACCTTGCCGAAATAGAGCAGCGGATCGAGATCGACGAGCTGTTCGAGAAATTCAAACTTCCCTTCTTCGCCAAAGAGCATCGGGAATAATTCTCTGGAAGTTTCGACGCGTTCCTGCACGAGGTAATCTCCGTTAGCAAGCGCGATCTTCATTGCTTCTTCCCATTCCGCTTCGCTCGAAACCCAGCCGATGTAGATTCCGTGTCCGCCGTAATCATCGTTCGGTTTCAAGACCAGTTTCGATTTATTGGCGCGTGTCCAATCGAGCAGATCGATCTCCGCGCCGTGATTATAAGTCTTTTCCGCACGGAATTTGCGCGTCCACGGAACGTGCGCTTTGATGGCTTTTAATTCTTCTTCGTTGAAGAGATGCGCGAATTTTTCGTTGGTCAGGACGGCGAAAACCGCTTTTTTATGGATCAGTTTCGACTGAAAACTGTTGACCATACAAATCGCCCCGGCGCGGTAAGCATCCAGCAGCGCGGGATATTTCTCCATGATCGGCAAATATTCATTGACGAGCAGCCGTTTGTAAACGATGTCGATCTTTACGCCTTTGCAGTAAAGCCGCGTGCCGTCGAATTCGAGTTCATCGGGCGAACAAATGATCGACGAACAGCCGTTTTCCTCGAAATAATCTTTAAAAAGTTCGAATTCCTTCTGCGTCGGCAAATCCTTCAAATCGACGATCGCGATGACGGGCGATTCGGCGGGTTCGTGTCCGAGATATTCTTCGTAGGCGCGCAGCAGCACATCGAGCATTTTCGGGCGACCTTCGAGTCCCTGCACATCGTATTTTTCCGCGAATTTCTTCATCACCGGCAAATGCAGAAAGATCTCCGTCGCCGAATCCGCGTAAGCAATTCCCGCCGGTGATTCACCGTTTAATTCGACGTATGAATAGGCGTTTTCGGTCAAAAATGAATCGAGCCGCGCAGTCGGCGAAACGGTCTTGTATTTCGGGTCGATCGCGACGAGATCCTTTTCGATCTCGGTAATGCCGAGTTCGTCGAGCATTTCATCGTTGCCGACCGCCGCGTCCTTGACCTTTTGAAGCGCTGACCAAACGATCTCGCAAATGCCGATCACGCGGTTCCAGTCCGCTTCGAAAACAAAATGCGGGCGCAGATACGGCGAGAGTCGGCGACCGCCGAAGATCAGCCGCGCTTTTTCGAGCCCTTCATCCAATTCTTTGCGCGAGGCTTCGGCTAATTCGGCATCTTCAAGTAGTTCGTGATAATAATCAACGGCTTTTTTTAACATATTTGTCAGAACCATTTGCGGTAGCAGATGGTTTTAGTTTTGTCGGAACCGTCTGCGATAGCGGGCGGGTTTAGTTTATAATTACAATTTTTTGATGACTTCATCCGCCCGCTACCGCAGACGGCACTGACATTTTTATGATTGTCTCAAATTCTTTCTTCGTCAAAGGCATCACGCTCAGCCGCGATTGTTTGATGAGCGCGAGATTTTCAAGCGATTTGACGGCTTTGATTTGTTCCAAAGTTATCGGCTGCGCTAATTTTCGGACGGGTTTGATCTCGACCGCGATCCATTTTTCGTCCAAAGGGTCGGGAAATTCCATCCGCGAAATTTCCGCCAGACCGACGACCGATTTCTCGGAAACCGAATGATAGAACAAAACCTGATCGCCCATTTTCATTTCGCGCAGATTATTCCGCGCCTGATAATTGCGAACGCCGGTCCAATCGGTTTTGCCGTCTTTCAGCAAATCATCGAATGAATACGCTTCGGGTTCTTGTTTGACAAGCCAGTAGTTCATAAATAAAAAGTCTTTGGTCTTTGGTTTTTGAAAAAGATTTGCTTCAAAGAAGATTTCGCTTCGTCATGTATTCTCCTTTTCTCTTTATTCTGCTTTTCTGGTTTTCTACTTCTTCTGCGCGGCGACGGCTTTTTTGTTAAGCCATTTTGCCCAGCGTTCGATATACGGGCGGAGCGGTTTGAACAATTTGGCACGAAACGAATTGGAGTTTTGCTTTTCGCTCCACGATTTCAGATTTTTCTCGGCGTATTGGCGAATTTGCGGTTCGAGACTCTGTTTTTTGACCGAATGCCGGAGCGTCAAATAATAATGCTGACCGACGAGCGAAAAAATCAGTCCGGCGAGATTGCCTTTGAAAGATTGTTTCGCCATCCATTTTTTCGTAAATTTTTCGGTCGGCTGAAGAAGCGCGCCCATCGAGATCTCCATAAACGGATTCTGATTTTGCATTTTCGGGTGATAAAGTCCCGGCAGATCGCCCTTGATCGGGACATCCATTTTTTGCAGACGCGGATCGTTGATGAAATCGACGAGCTTTACTTTTTCAAGTCCGCGCCAATGCTCGGTCGGTAAAAATTCAAGGACTTTATAGATATGTTCGTCCGTATCTTTCGGCAAGTCGAAGCTCACCTGATTTTCTATTTTTAACTTTGTCGCTTTGGCAGGTTTCTGACCTGCGGTTTGTATTGCCATAACTTCTCTAAATTGTAAATCCTAAATCGTCAATCGTAAATCGTCAATCGCACATTGTGCCACAGCGTTGTGGCAATTCTACAACAATTTCATATTTCATATTTCATATTTCATATTGTTAACCGCATATTTACACGGTTTAGCCGGCTTTTATGGCGCGGCACAGATTTTGTAAGGGTTTTTAATTTGAAATCAAAAATGAATCAGACAACTCTTGCAAAAACAATCGAAATCGGCGGAATCGGTCTGCATACGGGCGTTGAGGTGAATTTAGCACTCAAACCGGCGCCTGAAAATACGGGTTATATTTTCGTCCGCACCGATCTCGATAATTTCGAAATTCCCGCTTCGGTCGAATATATTTCGCATTGCAGCTATGCGACAACGCTTTTGCGGCGTGGCGTTTTGCTCTCGACCTGCGAGCATCTGCTCTCGGCGCTGCGCGGCGCGGGTATTGATAATTGCTTTATCGAACTCGACAATATCGAGATCCCGATCATGGACGGATCGAGCGAAAACTTTATCGAATTGCTCGAAACGGCGGGAATTGCGGAACAAACCGCGCCGCGCCATTTTTTTAAAATTCTCGAAAAGGTCGAATTTGTGCAGGGCGACCGCCGAATGTCGGTCGAACCTTCCGATAAATTCGAGATCGAATGCGTGATCGATTTTCCGCATCCGTTCATCAACCGGCAATCGTATCATTTCGAACTCAAAAACGGTTCGTTCGGGCGCGAGATCGCTTCGGCGCGTACTTTTGGATTCACAGCGGAGATCGAAATGCTCCGCAAGGCAAATCTTGCCCTCGGCGGTTCTCTCAACAATGCGATCGTGCTGACGCCCGACGGAATGCTCAACGAAAATCCGCTGCGTTTCACGGACGAATTCGTCCGCCACAAAATTCTCGACATCATCGGTGATTTTGCGCTTTTAGGAATGCCTATTCTGGGAAAAATTACGGCTGAAAAATCCGGTCACGCCGTGCACGCAAGCTTGATGAGTAAGTTATTAAAATCCGAGTCAGCCTGGGAAATTGTCGTCAAAGAATAAAGCCGACAAATTATTCGAGACGCCGGCTTTATTCTTTGCTAACTTCTAGTTAAAACACATTTTAGTCGAATATTTCAGCAACAAGGCATCACGTTGAAAGAAACCCGAATGCTTGAATAAAACGGTGAATCCGGCAATCACTAATTCCCCGTTGATTCCGGCTTTGAGCGCATCGAAGCTGTCTAAATTCACCACCGGAAATTCCCGCCGGATCACTTGGTTTCCCGTCGTCGCGTTAAGTTTGGTGAACCAACCATCATCGTTGATGACACCGCCGAAATAAACTTCGTTATTGATTCCGACCGATAAAGCCTTAATACTCTGAGCACTATTAAGATTTGAAGTCTCCTGATAAATCCAGGCAGGCGAATTTCCCTGAATATGATTCGAGTTATATC